>CAISPV010000054.1 GCA_903887485.1 uncultured Desulfobulbaceae bacterium
GAGATTGATCATATCGAGATCGATGTGGAGCAGGAATGTCTGCGCATCATGGCCCTGCATCAGCCGGTTGCCAGTGATCTGCGTTTTCTGGTCACGGTCTTGAAAATAAACAGTGATCTTGAACGGATCGGCGATCTGGTGGCGAAGATTGCCGATAAGGTGCTCTTGCTCTTTAAGGCCGATCCGGCGCAATTTTTATCCGAGTCGATGCAGCTTCCGGATATGTTTCATGGGATGTTTGATAAAACAGTGTGGATGTTCAGGCAGACCATGGAGGCCTTTGTCAACGAGGATACGGATCTTGCCTATAAGGTCTGTCTGGCTGATGATGAAGTGGACCAGGCCAAGCGCGCCATTTATCGTGAACTGGAAGAGAGTATCATGAATGATCCGGCCCAGCATGTGTATCTGGCCAAGTTGCTCAGTGTGGCCAGAAGCACGGAACGTATTGCTGATCACTGTACCAATATCTGCGAAGACATCATTTATATGCAGCAGGGCCGAATTGTCCGCCATATTCATTCGTTATAAGTGCATTATTTTAATAAAACAAGGAGTTAAGAGTGGCAAGAGCAACTATCCTCATTGTCGAAGATGATGAAAATATCCAGCAGCTTGTTGGCTATAACCTGGCCAAGGCTGGATTTCAGGTCCTCTATGCCGAGAATGGCGAGCAGGCATTGGCGAGCGTGAAGCGTGAGCTGCCGGATTTGATGGTGCTGGATATCATGCTGCCCAGCCTCAATGGTTTTGAGGTGTGCAAGATTCTACGCAAGGATCCGCAGACCAAGGGGCTGCCCATTATCATGCTGACAGCCAAGGGTGAGGAGAACGATGTGACCACAGGGCTTGATCTGGGCGCCGACGATTATATCACCAAGCCTTTCAGCCCGAAAATCCTGGTCTCCCGGATTAAAGCGGCCCTGCGCCGGCGCGAGGAATTATCCGGCGAAGATGGCAGTGAAGCAAAAGGTGGTCTGCTTAAGGTGCATGATATTGTCATTGATCCGAAACGGTATGAGGTGGTGGTGGCTGGCAACCCTGTCTCCCTGACGGTCACTGAGTTCAGTATCCTTGATCTTCTGGCCCGGCGGCCCGGCTGGGTCTTCAGCCGCCAGCAGATTATTGACGGAGTGCGGGGCTATGATTATGTCATTACGCCGCGAGCGGTGGATGTTCAGGTCTTCGGCCTCAGAAAGAAGCTGGGGGCTTCTGGAGAATGTATCGAGACAGTGCGGGGGATTGGTTACCGGATGAAGGGATAAGAACAAATTTCAAGCGATGCGCTTTTCGTCCCATCAGGGCAAAGGTTCATCCAGGGCCCGGATGTCCCAAGCCTCGGTGCGATTATTGTCGGTGTTCATCACAATGCGGAATTCAAAGATACTGGTAGGATCAAGAAAAAGGGTGTCGTTAGTGACATTGGACTTAGAACAGTGGAAAAAAACTGTCTCGGCCTGCAGTCCTTCCGGTTGCAGGGTGTAGTAACGCATGAAGCCAAAACCCCGTTCCTGGTTATAGTTGACCGCGACCCCGCGTTGCCAGTTTTCATTGTGACTGGCCTGGATAGGGAGGAGGCCGGGGACCAGAAAACCCGAGAGATAGGAGTCAGCCACCTCTTTTAATTGACCGCTGACATTGTTGAAGGCAATGACTTCAACCCGGCAGCCCATGTTCTGCAGGGCAATCACCAGACGGACGAAATCGCCGTCACCGGTAAGCAGGATGATGCGGTCGAGATTGCGGGCCTGGAGCAGGGCGTCAATGGCCAGGTCCATATCCGCGTTGGCCTTGGTGGTGAGGATCCCTTCGTCATCGACATAATGCTGCACATATTTCTTGATGACCTTGAATCCGCATTGGCGAAGGATGTCATGGTAGCGATACAACTTCTGGCGGTATTCATGGTCATCCTTGGTGCGGGCCCGATCTTCGGCCAGATAGGAATTGGCCCGCAGAAGGACGGATTTTCCCAGATTGGCCAGATCAACCAGGATGTCATAGCGCATACCATAGCCGCCGCACAGGCGGATATTTTCGGCATCGACATAGATTCCCGTTTTCAGCATTTTTCAGGTCGTCCTTTTGTCGGGTTTAGGTGGTAGGTGGAAAGAGGCTGAAGACTGAAGGCTGAAGGAAGGATTTGAGCCCGTTATTGTTTTTCCCTTCGACCTTCCAGTCCGGCTTCAGCCTGACGCCCTTCGGTCTTCAGCCTTCTTAATTTACTCCCATTCAATGGTGGCTGGGGGCTTGGAGGAGATATCAAAGACCACCCGGTTGACACCGCGCACTTCATTGATGATCCGGCTGGAGATAGCCCCCAACAGTTCATAGGGCAGTTTTGACCAGTCGGCGGTCATGGCATCTTTGGAATCTACGGCGCGCAGGGCGATGACATTTTCATAGGTGCGACCATCGCCCATGACCCCGACGGTCTGGATGGGGAGGAGTACGGCAAATGACTGCCATACCTTGCGGTACCAGCCGCTCTTTTTCATCTCTTCAAGCACAATAACATCGGCCTGGCGCAGGATCTCCAGTCGCGTGAGATTGACCTCACCCATGATGCGAATACCGAGGCCCGGTCCGGGAAAGGGCTGGCGGTAGATGGCCTCTTCCGGCAGTCCCAGTTCCAGTCCCAGCTCGCGCACCTCGTCTTTGAACAGCTCGCGCAGGGGTTCGATCAGGTCCAGTTTCATGATCTCGGGCAGGCCGCCGACATTGTGATGGGATTTGATCGGGGCCTCGCCGCGGAAGGAGACCGATTCGATCACGTCGGGATAGAGGGTGCCCTGGGCCAGGTAGTTGACCTCGCCCAGTTTTCTTGCTTCTTCTTCAAAGATCTGGATAAAGCCAAGACCAATACGTTTGCGTTTGATCTCCGGGTCAACAACGCCTGCCAGTTCACCCAGAAAGAAGTCGGTGGCCTCGACATCAATGAGCTTGAGTTTGGTTTTTTCTTTGAAAAAACGGAGGATGGACTCGGTCTCCCCGATGCGCATCAGGCCGTTGTTGACATAGATACAGGTCAGTTGATCGCCGATAGCGCGATGGATCAGGGCAGCGGTGACCGAGGAGTCAACGCCGCCGGAGAGGGCACAGATGACCTTGTTTATGCCCACTTTGTTGCGGATGGCCGCAACCGTTGATTCAATAAAGGAGTGCATGGTCCAGTCCGGCTGGCAGTCGCAGAGGCCAAAGATGAAATTGCGCAGGATGTCGGTGCCGATCAGGGTGTGGGCAACCTCAGGATGGAATTGGACCGCGACAAAGGGCTTTTTTTTGTGCCTGAGGGCGGCAAAGGGGGAATGGCTGCTGGTGGCCGTGGCCTCAAATCCCTCCGGCGCTATCTCTACGCGGTCACCATGGCTCATCCATACCTGATGATGTACGGGGCTGGTCTCCAGCCCGGCAAAAAGGCCTCCGGTCAAATGGATGGAGAGGTCTGCCTTGCCGAATTCCCGTTTTTCCGCCTTTTCAACCTTGCCGCCCAGTTGCTGGATCATGAGCTGGGCCCCGTAGCAGATGCCCAATATCGGCAGTCCCAGCTCAAAGAGTGCCGGGTCAGATAATGGGGCATCGATGTCATAGACTGAGGCCGGTCCACCGGAGAGGACAATGCCTGCCGGGGCCAGGGCCTTGATCTTGTCAAGGGAGGTGGAATAAGGGTGGATCTCGCAGTACACCTTTTGTTCGCGGATACGCCGGGCAATAAGCTGGGTGGTCTGGGAGCCGAAATCAAGGATGAGGATTTTTTTCATGATAAGTCCTGTTTATGGAATTACGAATTACGAATTACGAATTACGAATTATAACCCATAGGAATCATGTGGCTTATGGCTCCTGTAACTCGTAATTTCTAATTCGTAATTCATTTAAGCCGTCCGATAGTTGGGAGCCTCTTTGGTGATGATAACGTCATGGACATGGGATTCCCGCAGGCCGGCGGCGGAGATGCGGACAAATTGGGCCTTTTCGCGAAGCTCTTCAATAGTGCCAGCGCCGACATAACCCATACCGGAACGAAGTCCGCCCAGGAGCTGATAGATAACATCGGCCAGCGGCCCACGGTACGGGACTTTGCCTTCAATGCCTTCGGGAACAAGCTTGGATTGGCTGCTGATCTCAGACTGGAAATAGCGGTCGGAGGAACCTTTGCGCATGGCGCCAATGGAGCCCATGCCCCGGTAACCCTTATAGGTTCGGCCCTGGTACAGAAAGGTTTCGCCAGGGGTTTCATCGGTGCCGGCAAAAAGCGAACCGATCATGATGGTATGCGCTCCGGCGCCAATGGCCTTGGCCAGATCACCAGAGTGTTTGATCCCGCCATCTGAGATAATGGGAATACCATGCTTGGTAGCGGCCGCTACACAGTTTTTCAGGGCGCTCATCTGGGGGACACCCACACCTGCGACAATACGGGTAGTGCAGATTGAGCCTGGCCCCACACCGACCTTGACCGCGTTGGCGCCGGCTTTGATCAGGGCAAGAGTGCCTTCGTAGCTGGCCACATTACCGGCAATGACCGGCAGGTCAGGAAAGGCGCTTTTGATCGCCTCAACCGCTCGCAGCACTCCACGGGAGTGACCATGGGCGGAGTCCATGACCACTACATCCACCCCGGCATCTACCAGTTTCTGGGCGCTCGCTTCGATACCAGGGCCGACACCTAACGCCGCACCTACCAGGAGACGGCCCAGGTGGTCTTTGGCGGCCAGGGGATATTTTCGTATTTTTTCCAGGTCCTTGATGGTGATCAGTCCGGCCAGATTGCCGTTGTCATCAACCACCAGCAGTTTCTCAATGCGGTGCTCATGGAGCAGGGCCTTGGAGTGTTCCATGTCAATGCCCACTCTGGCGGTCACCAGGTTCTTGCTGGTCATCACATCGCCTACCCGCAGGTCGCTGTCCGAGACAAAGCGCAGATCCCGATTGGTGACAATCCCCACCAGTTTGCCTTCGCGCAAGACGGGCAGACCGGAGATCTTGTATTTGGCCATGATTTTTTCTACATCGGCCACGCATTGATCTTCGCGGACTGTAATCGGGTCAATGATCATTCCTGATTCCGATTTTTTGACCTGTTCCACCTCCTTGGCCTGTTTGGCGATTCCCATATTTTTATGGATAATGCCGATTCCCCCTTCGCGGGCCATGGCGATGGCCGTCCGGTGTTCGGTAACCGTATCCATGGCGGCGCTGATCAGCGGGGCATTCAGGGTGATGGTGTCAGTTAACCGGGTGACAAGGGAGACTTCATTGGGAAGAACCTCTGAGGCTGAAGGGACAAGCAAGAGGTCATCGAAGGTCAGGGCTAGCTCTATGGTGTCTGGTAACATGGAAGGCTCCTCTTGCAAGGTTCAAGTGAACAGAATGTACTGAATTTAATAGTTTTAAGTTTTAAGATTTCAGTGTTAAGTACAGGGGAGTCAGGTGCCAGGAGTGAGAATCCGGTAAAAAAGCATTCTGTCTCCTGAAATGCTGTTCATAGTGTAGCATTTCAAGATAAAAGCTTAAACCTTTTTCAGAACTTGCCTGTTTTCTTCTTTTTCGGGCAAGAGTGTTGACCTTCACCCTCAGAGTATGATTGATTTAAAGGGAGGGCGTTAGAGCCAAGCCATGTCATCATCGCGCTGCCAAAAACAACTTTTCAGAGGCAAAATAAATGTATGCTTATAAATATTAATCCTGATAATCCGCAGCTACGCCTGATTCAGCAAGTTGTTGAGCGCCTGCGGGATGGGGCGATTATCTGTTATCCAACGGATACCGGCTATGGTGTGGGTTGCGATCTGTTTCATCAAAAGGCGATTAAAC
>CAISPV010000055.1 GCA_903887485.1 uncultured Desulfobulbaceae bacterium
GCAGGCAAGCATGTGGTCTGCCGTTTTGTTTTTTTTATTGAGTTGTTTGCGTTCGTTGCGCTGGTTTCATCTATAAGCGGGAGTCGAAAAAGATAATGGCCTTAATCGTTCAAAAATTTGGCGGGACCTCAGTGGGGAGTCCTGCGAAGATAAAAGCAGTTGCGGAGCGGGTGCTCAGAAATAAAAGCCAGGGCAATCAGATGGTGGTGGTCTTGTCGGCCATGTCGGGTGAGACCAATCGTCTGGTCGATCTGGCCTCGCAGATGCAGGAACTGCCCGATACCCGGGAGATGGACATGCTGCTGTCCACCGGTGAGCAGGTGACTGTTTCCTTGTTTGCCATGGCCGTGAAACAGGCTGGGGGGGATGCCGTATCTTTCCTCGGTGATCAGGTGAAGATTAACACCGATTCGGTGCACACTAAGGCCCGGATCGAGTCCATTGATTCGGAAAAGATCATGGCCGAGCTGAATCAGGGTAGGGTGGTTGTCATTGCCGGTTTTCAAGGGGTCAATGAAAAGGGCGATATCACTACGCTGGGACGCGGCGGGTCCGACACCACGGCCGTGGCCCTGGCGGCTGCGCTCAAGGCGGATTCCTGTGAGATCTTTACCGATGTTGAGGGTGTTTATACCACTGATCCGAATATCTGCTCCAAGGCCAGAAAGATTGACCGGATCTCCTACGATGAAATGCTGGAGCTTGCCAGTCTGGGGGCCAAGGTCCTTGATATCCGGTCTGTGACTTTAGCAAAACGTTATAAAGTTCCAATCCATGTTCGCTCCACGTTCACTGAAACGGAAGGCACCTGGGTTATTGAGGAGGATGTGCAAATGGAAGGATTGATCGTCTCTGGTGTTACCTATAATAAAAACGAAGCCAGGATCACGGTCTCAGGCGTGCCGAATCAGCCGGGTATTGCGGCCAAGATCTTCACCCCGATCTCTGATGCGAATATCATTGTTGATATGATCATCCAGAATCAGGATGCGGGAAAAGGCAAGGCGGACATGACCTTTACGGTTGTGCGCACCGATTATGAACGCACTCTCAATCTGCTGCAGGACGTTGTTGCCAAGATCGGGGCCGAAAAAGTGCAGGGGGATACCAATATTGCCAAGGTCTCCGTCGTTGGCGTCGGCATGCGCAATCATTCCGGCATTGCCTCCACCATGTTCAGCGTCCTGGCCAAGGAAGGGATCAATATCTCAATGATCTCCACCTCCGAGATCAAGGTCTCCTGCGTCATTGAAGAGAAATACACCGAACTTGCGGTCAGGGCTCTGCACGATGCCTTTGAGCTTGACAAGACCAATCTTCCTAGTGAGGAAAAATAGTCTTCTGTATGGATAGGCTCGCTGTAATAAGGTGTTAGCTGGTATCGTTAATTTGTAACATTAACCTCTCTCCCGTGAATTATGCTATGTCCAGACAAGTAGAGATTTATGATACCACGTTGCGTGATGGGACTCAGGCCGAGAATTTCAACCTGTCAGTCAATGACAAGGTGCGGATCAGCCACCAGCTTGATGAAATGGGTGTTGATTTCATCGAGGGTGGCTGGCCGGGTTCCAACCCCCAGGCGGTTGAGTTCTTCAAAACCATGCATGGGCATATCCTGAAGCACGCCCGGTTGTCGGCATTTGGCTCCACCCGGATGTTTGCCAATCCGGCTGACAAGGACGCCAACCTGCAGGCCCTGATCGAAGCCAGGACGCCCGTTATCACCATCTTCGGCAAATCCTGGGATATCCATGTATTTGATGCCCTGCGGATCAAACTTGAAGACAACCTGCTGATCATCGAGGAGTCGCTGCGCTATCTGCGCCCCCATGTGGGAAAACTTTTTTATGATGCCGAGCATTTTTTTGATGGGTTCAAAAAAAACTCCGAATATGCCCTGACCACCCTTGGCAAGGCCATTGATGGCGGCGCCGATTGCCTGATCCTCTGTGACACCAATGGCGGCATGCTGCCGCAGGAGGTTCAGCCCATCATCGAGCGGGTCCAGCTTTTTGTCTGGGAGCGGGGGGCCAAGGTGGAACTGGGGATCCATGCCCATAATGATTCGGAAACAGCGGTTGCCAATTCCTTGCTGGCCTTGAGCCTTGGGGTCCGTCAGGTGCAGGGTACCATGAACGGCTATGGTGAGCGGTGCGGCAATGCTAACCTGACCTCCATTATCCCCGCCCTGGCCCTGAAGATGGACTACGATTGCGAGGCCGTGCGCAGGGTCGGCAGGCTCACCGAGACCTCCAGGCTGGTGGATGAGCTGGCCAACTTGCCATCGAACAAATATCAACCCTATGTGGGCCGTTCCGCCTTTGCCCACAAGGGCGGCATCCATGTCTCGGCGGTCAAGCGCAATCCGCTGACCTATGAGCATATCGAGCCGGAAAAGGTGGGCAATATCCGCCGCATCCTGATTTCTGATCAGTCCGGCAAGAGTAATGTCCTGCACAAGGCCAAGAAATTTGGGATCAATCTTGAGGATGACAGCCCGATTGTCGCTGCCATCGTCAAGGAATTGAAAGAGCTTGAGAATGAAGGCTTCCAATATGAAGGGGCTGAGGCCTCATTTGAGCTCCTTATGCGCCGTGCACTCGGCACCCAGAGAAATTATTTTCAACTCAGGGGATTCCGGGCCATCAACAGCAAGCGTTCCATGGATCTGCCGCCTGAGACCGAGGCCACGATCCGCCTTGAGGTTGGAGGCGAAGAGGTGCATACCGCCGCCATGGGCAATGGTCCTGTCAACGCCCTGGATAACGCCTTGCGCAAGGCCCTGATCCATTTTTATCCCAATCTGCAGGAGGTTGATCTCGTGGATTACAAGGTGCGGGTACTTTCCGGCGAACATGGCACCGGGGCCAAGGTGCGCGTCCTTATTGAATCCCGTGACCAGCATGAACAGTGGGGGACGGTGGGCGTTTCTCTGAATATCATTGAGGCCTCCTGGCAGGCGCTGGTGGATTCCATGAACTATAAATTGATGCGTGATGAGCAGAGACAGGCAAAATAGCAGGCCCGGACCACAACAGGCGCCACATATTGAATACGATGCCCGGGTAGAGATTCTTCTCTTCCTGGGCATCGTCTTTTGGTGCTGGATGCTGGTTTTGTTTTTTCAGGGAAGGTTTGCGAAGAGTCCCGAGCATATTTTGACCTTGTATTGGGATGGAAAAGCGCTGCAAACAAAGGAGACCCAGATGATTGCCTCGGCAGGAGGGCAGGGTGAAATTGCTAAGACCGCACCTGCGGCCGTGACCCCCTTCCTTTTTTTGCCAATTCCCATTAATTTCGCAGATTCGGAACTCCTGGCAACCATATCAGGAATAGGCCCCGAATTGTCCGCCCAGATCGTCAAGACCCGTAACAGCAAAGGTTTTTTTACTCAACCGGAAGACCTGATTGCCGTTCCTGGTATTGGCCGTGCCCGGATGAACCAGTTTGCTCCCCAATTTTCCTTTGCAGTAAGCCAATGAGCCAGTCACAAACAATAGATGCCCCGGTGTTGGTGCTGGTCGGGCCAACGGCGATTGGCAAGACTGAATTGTCGCTGCAGCTTGCCGAGCAATTTCATTGTGAGATCGTCAGTGTTGATTCCATGCAGGTCTATCGATTCATGGATATCGGCACCGCCAAGGTCAGTGTTGAGGAACGAGCGCGGATTCCGCATCACCTCATTGATGTGGTCGATCCGAACGAGGAATATGACGCGGCCTGTTTTGTCCGTGACGCCATGCGCGCCATTGAAGATATTCATGGCCGGGGCAGGGTGCCGCTGCTTACCGGTGGAACCGGCTTGTATCTGCGGGCGCTCATTGATGGACTTTCTGCAGGGATTGGACAGTTTCCCGAGATACGAGAGCAGCTTCAGCAACGGTTAACCTCTGCAGGATCTGATAAATTGCATGATGAATTATGCGGATGTGACCGTGTTTCTGCAGAAAGAATCAATAAAAATGACACACACCGTTTGCTGCGGGCACTGGAGATCTTCCAGGCAACCGGCAGGCCATGGTCTGAACATATTGCCTTGCACCAGCAACAAAAAACAACCAGATTTTCCAATATGCTGCAGATTGGCCTAACCTGTAGCCGGGAACTTTTGTACCGACGGATTGATATGCGAACCAGTTTGATGCTGGGCAGCGGTCTTGAGCAGGAGGTGAGGGGGTTGATTGCCAGAGGATACAGTCCAGAATTAAAATCGATGCAGGCAATCGGTTATCGTCACATGAGTAATTACCTGAATAAAGAATGGGATCTTCCTGAAACTGAGCGATTACTCGCCAGGGACACCAGGCGATACGCCAAGCGTCAATACACCTGGTTCGCTGCAAATCCTGCCCTGGTATGGCTTGAGGTACAGGATCATAAAAGAATCAGAGAGAGAATCGTCGGCTGGATGGGGCGGTCATTGTAAGTTGTAAATAAATTGTAATTTCATAAAGATGGAATAAATAGTTAATGTTAAGTCGAGACAGAAAAACACAGGTAGAATGGAGGTTAACACCACCAGTTACTCCCAGCCTGGAATTGCAACAACTGGCAAAAAAGAGAAATCTTCATCCTGTTATCGTCAAGCTCCTGGCGCAGCGAGGTTTACAGGATCTGGCCAGCATAGAAAATTTTCTGGAACCACGGCTTGCGGACCTTCCTCATCCCCTGGAAATGGGTGGCATGAAAGAGGCGGCCGCCCTTGCTGGACAGGCAGTGATTGCAGGTGTGCCTATTGTGATATGGGGTGATTATGACGTGGACGGCACCACCGGCACCGCGCTTCTTGTCTCATTTTTTCAAGAACTTGGCGTTGAGGCGACATACATAATTCCCAACCGGATAACGCATGGCTATGGTCTGCATGTTGACCTCCTGTACGCCTTAGCGCCGCCCAGCAAATCAGAAGCACAGAAAATGCTGCTGATAACCGTTGATTGCGGCATATCGGCAAACGCAGAAATCGTTGTCGCCCAAAAGCTGGGCTTTCAGGTCATTGTGACCGATCATCATGAACCTCCGGCCGGGGGTTCATCTGCCGATGCTGTACTGAACCCGAAACAATCAACCTGTACCTTTCCCACTAAAGAGTTGGCTGGCGTTGGCGTTGCCTTTTATCTTGCCTGCGGAATCCGTCAATACATGCGGGAAGAGGGGTTTTTCAATGAAAAAAGGCGTGAGCCGGATGTCCGGAATTTGCTGGACCTGGTGGCCCTGGGAACGATCGCTGATATGGTTCCTCTGGAAAAGATAAACAGAATCCTGGTAAAAGAGGGAATGCGAAGGATCGAACAGCAAAAAAGACCTGGAATCAGCGCGATGATGGCCGTAGGTGGATTGCTGAATAGTCAAAAGGGCTTGATCGGTGCGGTCAGCTCGGAAGATATTGGATTTGTTCTCGCGCCTATGATCAATGCCGCCGGAAGGCTTGCAGAGGCAAGGCTGGCTGTTCAGTTGCTGATGAGCAAAAACCTTGAGGAGGCCATGCCGCTTGCTCGGGAGATCCTGTCCTTAAACAACAGCAGAAAAAAGATTGGCCAGGATGTCTATGTACGTGCCGTTAGTTTATTGGAGGAGAAAAATAAAAAGGGCAACTGTCTGATATTAAATGGTGATTTTCATCATGGGGTCATTGGGATTGTTGCTTCAAGGCTGGTAGAAGCCTTTCATCTTCCAACGATTCTTTTTAGCCAAGAGACGGATCGCCAGGGTAGAAAAGTGTTCAAAGGGTCAGGGCGCTCCGTAGCAGGGGTGAATCTTCATACCGCCTTGGAAGGATGCGCGGAGACGATGATTCGCTATGGTGGGCATGCCATGGCCGCCGGCATGTCTGTTTTCGAGGAATTTTTCGACCTGTTTCGTACAAGGATAAATGAAGAAATCGGTAAACAGGTGCAAGAAGGTCATCCTGCAGCAACACTGGCCATAGATGTTGAGGCAGAGATAGGCGAAATCTTTTCCCCTGAAGGCGGAAAGCAATTTGTTAAGCAATTGCAGTTACTTGAACCGTTTGGGCCAGGAAACAAAAGTCCGGTGTTTTCTGCGAAAAGAGCCCAGTTGGTTGAAGTTAAGCCTATTGGTGTGGACAAAGCGCATTTGAAGATTTCGTTTCAATGTAATGGTGCTGTCCAAAAAGGTGTCGGTTTTGGACTCGGTTCGTATCTGTCAGATCTTTCTCAAGAGAATAAGCCATTCATTGCCTATAGTCCCATGGCAAACAGGTATCGTGATGTTTTGAGTTGGGACGTAAGGGTTATAGGCATTCAATTCCAGCAAGCGCCAGAAGGGCAGTAGCAAATAATCTCGAATCAACCGTAACGATACGCTTCAACATACTAATTTAATGAATAAACGTATAATTAAACATAATATACATTATGCGACATTGTTTAAGTTTTGCTTTTTGACCCCAGTTTCAAGGTGTTCTGTGATGGCAATAAATTGAAGCTGTCTTTGGGGTTTGAGAACATCTTCTTTAGTTTTTGTATCTAGAGCTGAGGCAACGGAGCTCTGCAGAAAGTACTTGTTCTTTCTCTTTTGCTGAATCCGTGGTATCAATAGCTGCTGAAAAAACTTTATTCGTCGTATTGCTGTATTGTTGTTTAATTATGTAAATCGCTTGCGGGATCGAAACATTTCCTGGCAATCGTAATATATGTATCTGTTTATTTAGGAGTATTTCATGAATAGGGATATTTACCAAGAACCTTTGGTGAGCCGCTACACCAGCCGAGATATGCAGGAGCTCTTTTCGGAAAAAACCAAATTTACTTCTTGGCGACGATGCTGGGTTGCCTTGGCTGAGGCCCAGTATGAACTGGGTCTGACTGATATCGTTAAGCCGGAGATGCTTGCCCAGATGCGGGCTAATGTCGAGAATATTGATTACGATCTGGCGGCGGCTAAGGAGAAAGAGATCCGTCATGATGTTATGGCCCATGTCTTTGAATTTGGGACAAAATGTCCACTTGCTGAAGGAATTATTCATCTTGGCGCCACCTCGCAATTTGTAGTCTGTAATACCGACCTGATCCTCCAGAAGAAGGCCTTCGCCCTAATAAGGGCTGCCTTGCTTCAGGTCATTCAAAACCTTGCGGAATTTGCCCTGAAATATAAAGATCTGCCAACCTTGGGATTTACCCATTATCAGCCCGCCCAGCCGACAACGGTTGGTAAGAGAAATACTCTTTATATTCAGGATCTTGTTATGGATCTTGAGTATATTGATTCGTTTCTGGATCAGGTAAAGGCCCGAGGGGCAAAAGGTACTGTCGGCACCCAGGCAACATTTACTGAGCTCTTTAAGGGAGATAATCAAAAGGTTCGGGATCTGGATCTGTTAGTTTCCAGGAAGCTTGGCTTTGATGAGGCCTTTGCGGTGACAGGTCAGACCTATCCTCGAAAACTTGACATGAAACTGGCTGAAACGCTCGCTGGTATAGGGAGTTCTGCTCATAAGTTCGCAGTTGACTTGAGGTTGCTTTCCAACCTCAAGGTGCAGGAGGAGCCTTTTGCCAAGAATCAAACCGGCTCCTCAGCCATGGCCTACAAGCGAAATCCTATGCGCTCTGAGCGCATGACCGGCCTTGCCCGTAAGCTCATGGGTCTGCCCGCTGATTTTGCCGCAACCTTTGCTAATCAGTGGTTTGAGCGCACCCTTGATGACTCTGCTATTCGGCGGATGGATATCCCCCAAGCCTTCCTGCTGACAGATGCAATTCTCAAGCTTTACATTAATATTACGTCGCAAATGGTTGTCTTTCCAAAACAGATAGAGCGGCATCTGCGGATGGAGCTGCCCTTTATGTCTACTGAAAAGATCCTGATGGAGGCCGTGGAGAAAGGCGAGAGTCGTCAGGAGATGCATGAAGTGATCAAGGAGCACTCCCTGGCCGCCGGCAAGGTCGTCAAGGAAGAAGGCGGTGACAATGATCTGCTGCAACGCCTGGCCAGTGACCCACGGATCCCCTTTACTCTTGAGGATATTCAGGCCCTGGTTGGCGATTATACCCAGTTTACCGGCCGGGCCGCTGCCCAGACCAGTGAGTATATTGAAGAGATTGTCGCTCCCCTGCTTGCTGCTCGCAAGGACCAGATGGGCATAATCGACTCCTCGCTCTCAGTGTAGCAATCATGCTTATTGTGGATGTGCCTACATTCAAAGAGCTCTATCTCGGTATTGTCCCTGGCAGATTTCATTTTCTCAAGTCTATTCTGGAGGGCTATGATGGCCTGGCAATCCTTTCCAGTGTTGATGGAAAAATAGGAACGGTGCGTCTTCGTTATCCGGCTGAATCAGAACCCCTGCTCTTTGAGCTTTTGTCGGCGTTGGCCCCTGGACTCAGCAAATACGCGTTACATTAATGTTAAATATAGATATCGTGGCCATCTCATTATTGAATGGCAATAAAATACAATGAAACAGCTTTCGTTTAGTATCAAAACATTTGGTTGTCAGATGAACGATCGTGATTCTGAGATCATGGCCCAGTTGCTTGTTGAGAAGGGTTATGTTGAGTCCATGGAACTGGAAGATGCCGATGTCGTGATCCTCAACACCTGCTCTATCCGGGCCAAGGCTGAACAAAAGGCGATGAGCCTGCTCGGGGTTTTGCGGAAGGTCAAAAAAAGACGTCCGGGTATGAAGATCTGCGTTGCCGGGTGTGTCGCCCAGCAGGAAGGCGAGGAGCTTTGCGAGCGCATGCCCCATGTGGATCTGGTGATCGGCACTCAGAATATATATGAATTGGCTGAACTGCTCGAGACCACACGTGGGACGAGTAAGGTAGCAATCTCCATGTCAGATGCTTACGAGATCCCGGCTTTCATCCCGGTCCTTCCCAAGTTGATCTCGGAAGGAGAGTTGCAACCTCCCTTCCCTGCCCGTCCTTTCAGGAAGTTTCTCACCATTATGCAAGGGTGCAATAATTACTGTACCTATTGCGTTGTCCCTTACACCAGAGGGCGCGAGATATCGCGAAAAGTTGAAGACATAATTAACGAAGCTCATGTTCTTGTTGACGCTGGAATTCGGGAGATTACTCTTCTTGGCCAGAACGTTAATTCTTATGGCCGCACCAATCCGGTCACAACGGACGGGAGCGGATACTCTTTTTCGCAGCTCCTGCGTGAGGTCGCTGCCATTCAAGGATTAAAACGGTTGCGCTTCACTACTTCTAATCCCAAAGATCTTTCTCTGGAGCTTATGCTCTGCTTTGACGAGATCGAGATCCTTTGTCCCCAGTTTCATCTTCCAGTGCAGTCTGGCTCCAATGCCGTTTTGAGTAAAATGAACCGGAAGTACACCAGGGAATTGTATCTGCAAAGGGTGGCGGAACTGCGATCATTCCGTCCTGATATTGCCCTCAGCACCGATGTAATCGTTGGATTTCCTGGGGAGACTGATGCTGATTTCGAAGAGACGATGGAGCTTCTGGAGAATGTCCGTTTCCACAGTTCCTTTTCTTTCAAGTATTCAGATCGCCCCGGTACCAGGTCTGCTGATTTTGATGACAAGGTCGATGAGCAGGTGAAATCGGAACGATTAACCAGGTTTCAAAAACGCCAGGACGAGATTTGTCTGGAGCAGAACAATCTGTATGTGGGTAAATGCCTGCCTATCATGATTGAAAAAGTCACCGAGAATGGCATGGTGGGCCGGACTGAAACCAACCATATCGTCCATATTGAAGAAAAAATTGAATGTCGCCCAGGTGATATCGTCAATATCACCATTCACCATGCGGGTCAGCATTCACTTAACGGCAGGTTAGATTTCACTCACACAATAGGTTTATCATCATGATTGATCTCCACACCCATACTTTTTTCAGTGACGGGGCCCTGGTTCCTGCCGAACATCTGCGGCGTGTTGAAGTCCTTGGCTATAAAGCGGTCGCCATTACCGATCATGCCGACAGTTCCAATATGGATTTCATCATTCCGCGCATGATTCAGGCGGCAAGAGATCTCAACCCCTTCTCCAGAACCAGACTTCTGCCGGGTATCGAGCTGACCCATGTCCCCCCTGCCCTCGTCGCTCCGCTGATCCGCAAGGCACGCGAACTGGGAGCGCAGGTGGTGGTTGTGCATGGCGAGACCATTGTCGAACCTGTTGCTCCCGGCACCAATATGGCGGCCATTGAGGCTGGGGCTGACATCTTGTCGCATCCCGGCTTTATCAATGAAGCGGAGGCGCTTTTGGCGGCGCAAAAAGGGGTTTTCCTGGAACTTTCCGGCCGAAAAGGCCATTCCTTGACCAATGGTCATGTCGCGAAAATGGCGTTACGAGCTGGGGCCAGACTCGTGGTCAATGCCGACGCTCATACCCCCGGAGATTTTCTCACTGCTGATATGGCCCGGATGGTGGCTATAGGTGCGGGGCTTACTGAAGAAGAATACCGGCAGGTGCAAATAAACATACAGGCCTTTGTTGATGGATTGCCGCTTATTGGATAATTCTCAGGTGGATATAAACGGGTCGTTCATCCAGCTATCAAGGACGAACTGGCAAAAAAAGAGGGCAGAGGAGGCTGAGATGCAAAGAGGAACACATTAGCTTCCTACTCTACGCTTATTTCGCCGCCGGGAACAAATTATTATCCAAATGGTAGCCAGTTAGCGTAAGATAGAATGAGGGGCGTTGAGTCCTCAGACCATCTTACGCTAACTGGCTGTTATTATAATATTAAATTTTCATTTTAGGAAATATTGGCGATACATTGAGCTAACAAGCCATCGGCGGGAAAGTCTACACAACTAAGCGCCAATCCTAATTACATTACTATATTTCAAGACCTGCCCCGGTGTCTGTGGAGGTGCATTATTTACCACCAACGATCGGGAAGAAGACTGTACTCTTGGTTGCCGATATGGGTGCATAATACATGACGCGCAATCCACATACCTTCAGCGCTGAGCCTGTGGCGTTCAGTCTCGCGTGTAAGACGTAGCTCCAGTCATACGTGTCAACAGTATGAGTAAGGTTGCCGTAATTGCTTCCGGGGCCTGCCGAACCGGTGGAGGGAGCATAGACCAGATCCTCGTGGCCCGTGCCGGCCGCATTGTAGCGTGTAATCCAACCACCTATGTCGTCGGAAGCAGATGTGTCGTCGTAGTATAGACGCAATAGGACAATATTTGAGCCGTCCGGTATTTCAAGTGGAGCGACAAGGAGATACGAGGCACCTGCGGTCGCATGAACACAGCCATTGCCATCATATGAAAGAGCCGTTATGCTGTCGACCGGTTTGAGTACCGATCCCGGAATGTGATAGAAGCTTGCAGTTGTCTGCAACGGAACGGTCTGTGGGGTGCTTATCTGCGCTTTGGCTATCTGGTCGGGCTCGTCCAAAGGCTTGCCACGATCAGGCATTATCTTCGTCTCAGTTCCTTGCGAGCTGTTGAGTTGAACGCCAAGAGCAGCTTGCTCGCTTGCTGCCGAATGCTCACTTCTTAACAAAACGACCGAAAAAAACACGATACCAAAACAAACAATAGAACTTTTCCTGATCGAGAGATTCATTGTGGGCTCCTTTCGTTTTTTGATTTTTTAATAACCAAACATCCTCATACAACCTTTTTTTTCGTTTTTAATATAGTCAACCCATCCCGCTTATGGGATAGGTTGTTATTTTGAAGGTTTTATAGGGTTGAAAGCGTTTGATGAATAATTCGCCATTACTGGTATTTGAAAGTCATAATCCAATGTTTTCTTCGAAATGCATAGCTGACTTGCAGCGGGGTTGTTCCCGCTGTCAGTGTTGAGCGTTTTGTGTACGCCCGGCCCAAGCGTGATCTAAACAGGGTGTAAGTCCCTGCATGTAAATCCGGAATTGTTATGATAATAGAATCATAAATACTAGACGAAAGCAAGGGCGCTCTCGCGAAAGTTTGTCATACTTGTCTTCCATGGCCACCAAGCGCCCCTGCGGGTGATTGGTGGTTTATCAAGACAAGAAATGAATGGATGATCTCCATTCAAGGAATGAGAGAATTTTGTTTCACAGAGAGACAGAAAAAAGACAAATAAGTTTTTATCTGGCCCAAAGTCACCAGATGGGAGCCAGATGAATCATCCATTGTAAAGCTGAAAATTATTCCTTTTTATTTTCTTCATCTCCGCCCCTGCCTTTTTGGCTGTCATCCTCTTGAGATGCAGCCAGCAGATCAAGCAAGGGCATCTTCTGCCTCTGGGGCCTTGGCGCGGCCTTGCCGGTGGAATCTGCCACCTTTCTTACCACCCGGGCCGCAATCCGTTTTCCTTTGGCGTTTGGATTTTTGAGCAGATATTCATCAAAATAGACCTCCATGGTATTGCTCTTGGCACGCGCGGAAGGTGCGAGGCTGACATGGGCGCTGGCGCCCTCCCCCATCAGCATCAGCAGAATCCTTGAACGCTTGTCTTCGGGAAAAAGCCGGTACTCCTTTTCCAGGATAAATTTTGGGGTGGTAAAACGCTTGGCGTAGGTCAGATTCTCCTGGCCGTCCCGATACAGGATATTAAAGATCAGGCCCTCTTCGACCACTCCGATCCAGGCCAGTTCATGGCCGACAAAGAGTTTGTCGGTCACCGGGATTACCTTGTACAGACCGTCACTGAAAATCAATAATAATCGGTCATACTCAGAACAGTTCAGGGTGAAATCCTGCTTTTCATCCTCGGCCTTTATGTTGTGGCCCAGGAATCCAGTGGAGCGCTGATACCCGACCACCAGATTGGCCAAGGCCACGCTTCGGGCGCTGACCTCCTCAAATTCGCAGAGTTCGGTCTGCCGCGGGTAGAGGTGGCCATATTTTTTCAGCAGATCGCCAAGAAAGGATATGGTATAGCCAACCATATCCTTGAGGTGATGGGTGATCGTCTTGATTTCGCTGCGGATCTCCTTGATCTCTTTCTGTTGCTTATTGATATCATAGCGGGAGATGCGCTTGATCTTGATCTCCAGCAGCCGCTCGATATCTTCATTGGTAACTGATCGGAGAAGCTCTCCGGTAAAGGGTTGCAGGGCAAGGTCAACGCTCTTGATCACCGCCTTGTAGCTGGTCTCCTCCTCAATCTGCTTGTAGAGCCGTTCCTCGATAAAGATCTGCTCGAGAAGCCGGGCGTGCAGTCTTTCCTGGAGCCGGGCGAGATCAATCTCCAACTCCTTGGTCAGGTCGCGGACCAGTTTCTGTGTGTTGTGCTCCAGCACCTCTTCGACCGTACAGGTCAGCGGCTGATTGTCTTTGATCAGGGTGAGATTGGGGGTTATGGCAACCTCACAATCGGTGAAGGCGTAGAGGGCCTCAATGGTCTCCTTGGCATAGACACCGCGGGCGAGATTGATCTCGACCTCAACATTTTCCGCCGTATAGTCATTGATGGAGAGGATCTTGATCTTCCCGGCCTTGGCCGCCTTTTCCACCGATTCAATCAGGGACTGGGTTGTTGTCCCGTGCGGAATATCCTTGATCGTGATGGTCTTTTCGTTCAGTTCCTCAATCCGGGCCCGACAAAGGATCCGGCCATTGCCATGATCATAGTCGGAGACATCCACCAACCCTTTCTTCTGAAAATCCGGGTACAGGGTGACTTCCTCATTACCGAGAATCTTGATCTGGGCCTCAAGGAGTTCACAGAAATTATGGGGCATGATCTTGGTGGCCATGCCCACCGCAATCCCATCAGCCCCGAGCAGCAGCAGCAGGGGAATTTTGGCCGGCAGGGTTACCGGTTCCAGCATCCTGCTGTCATACGATTCAACATATTCGGTCAGATCCTTGTTGAACAGGATCTCCTTGGCCAGCGGCGTGAGCCGGCACTCGATATAACGGGCGGCCGAGGCCTGATCGCCGGTATAGATATTGCCAAAGTTCCCCTGCCGTTCAATCAGGTATTCCTTGTTGGCAAGATTCACCAGGGCGGAAAAGATGGAGGCGTCGCCATGGGGGTGGAGCTTCATGGTCTCACCCACCACATTGGCCACCTTGTGGAAACGGCCGTCATCCATATTGAACAAGGTTTGGAGGATGCGGCGTTGTACCGGCTTCAGGCCATCGTGGATGTCGGGAATGGCCCGTTCCCTGATGACATAGGAAGAGTATTCAAGGAAATTCTGTTCAAAGAGGTGGTGAAGTCTGCCGTACTGTGAGTTCATAAAGATGATTATCGCATGATGGTGAAAAGGAGTTAGATCGTGGTTACCAGATGCTCCATAATGTACTGCTTGCGTTCCGGGGTGTTTTTACCCATGTAAAAGGACAGGATTTTACTCACCTCGCTGACCGTCCCCATATTGACCTGCTGCAGGCGGATATCAGGGCCGATGAACTGCTTGAATTCCTTGGGGGAGATCTCGCCCAGTCCTTTAAAACGGGTCATCTCGACATTGCCGGCCTTGGCGCCTGTCCCCTGCAGTTTCTTGACGGCGGCAATCTTTTCCTTTTCCGAATAGCAGTAAAAGGTCTCTTTCTTGTTACGGACTCGAAACAGCGGGGTCTCGAGGATATAGACATAACCGAGCTTGACCAGCGGTTCAAAGTAGTGGAGAAAGAAGGTCAGGAGCAGATTTCTGATGTGCAGTCCATCCACATCGGCGTCGGTGGCCAGGATCACCTTGTCAAAGCGCAGGTCGGCAACGGATTCTTCAATATCGAGGGCCCGCATCAGGGAGTACATCTCTTCATTCTTGTACAACAGTGCCAGCTTCTGCCCCAGGACATTCATGGGCTTGCCCTTCAGGGAAAAGACCGCCTGGATCAGCGGGTCGCGGGAGGAGACAATAGAGCCTGCCGCCGACTGCCCTTCGGTGATAAAGACCATATTGGCGTGGCCGTCAGGCGAAGGTTTCTTCCGTGAGGGATGATGCTTGCAGTCTTTCAGCTGGGGGATCTTAAAGGCTATTTTCTTTGATTTTGCCTTGGCCTCCAGGCGCACGCTCTGCAGTTCCTTCCTCACCTTTTCATTGCGCTGGATCTTCTCCAGCAGCCTTTCCGCAGCCTCACTATTTTTATAGAGGGCGCTGGAGACCGCGTCTTTCACCGTATTAACGACCCAGGAACGGATATCGCCATTGCCCAGTTTGTTCTTGGTCTGGGACTCAAACAGAGGGTCTTTGATCTTGATTGCCAGGGTTCCGACAATGCCGTCCCGCACATCCTGGCCGATAAAGTTTTTTTTAGAAAACTCATTAACCCCTTTCAGTATTCCCTCGCGGAAGGCGGAAAGATGGGTGCCGCCTTCGCTGGTATAGGTGCCGTTGACAAAGGAGTAATAGGTGTCGCCATAGCCGTCGGTATGGGAAAAGGCAAATTCTAAAGTGGCATCACGATAATAGATGGGGTCATAGATATTCTGGTCATCCAGCTCCTTGGCCAGCAGATCAAGCAGGCCGTTGGTGGAATAATAACAGCTTTTGTCCAGATAAAGTTTGAGTCCGGCATTCAGGTAGGCATACCGCCAGAGACGTTCTTCGATAAAACCACGGTCAAAGGTATAGTCGGTAAACATCTCCCGGTCAGGGATAAACTCTACCAGGGTGCCATTGGCCTCGGTGCTCATTCCCTCTTCCTGGCTGATCATCTCCCCTTTGGCAAAAATCGCGCTGGCGAATTTCCCCTCCCGAAAGGCCGTGACCTTGAAGTGTGATGACATGGCGTTTACCGCCTTCGTGCCCACACCGTTGAGGCCAACGGAGAACTGAAAGACCTCGGTATTGTACTTGGCACCGGTATTGATGGTGGAGACGCAGTCAACGATCTTGCCCAAGGGAATGCCCCGGCCAAAGTCGCGCACTGTGATCATTCCGTCCTCGCCGATACGGACATTGACCCGCTTGCCCGCCCCCATGATATATTCATCCACGGCATTATCCACCACCTCCTTGAGCAGGATGTAGATACCGTCATCGGGGTGTGTGCCGCTGCCAAGGCGGCCGATATACATCCCCGGCCGTTTGCGGATATGCTCAAGGGAGCTGAGGGTCTTGATCTTGCTTTCGTCGTAGTCGTGCTGAGATGCTATCATAATGTAATGTTATGAATGATATTTTTCCTGATGGACTTTTTTGCACTTTGATTGAAGCCTTGCAATACTATTGTATTTCACTATATTAAGCAACACTGATGGCAAAGAGACTGATCTCGCGCCGAGACGCAGAGATGGTTGCGGGTATAACGGTTTTCTTAGCGTCTCCGCGCGAGATAAAGCCCTTTTTTTATTCTGGTATCTCCATGAATTGCATTCCACCTCAATTATCACCAACTGTGTTGACGATTGCCGGTTCAGACCCTACGGGTGGGGCTGGTATTCAGGCGGATCTCAAGACCATGACCGCCATCGGCGTTTATGGCGCAGCGGCAATCACCTGTATTACCGTCCAGAATTCCAGAGGCGTTACCGAGTCTGTTCCCCTTGATGGCGGGCTGGTGGTCAGGCAAGTCCAAGCGGTGCTGACTGACCATTATGTGACCCATATCAAGATTGGCATGGTTGGCACAATTGAGATAGCGAGCGCCTTGGGGAAACTCCTGGCCAGCTATCAAGGTGAGGTGATCTACGACCCAGTGCTCGCATCAACAACCGGCCAGTCCCTGCTCAGTTGTGGCAGCCTCGCGGAACTGAGCGATCAGCTTATCAGCAAGGTCACTGTCCTTACCCCTAATTGCTCGGAGCTCGAACAACTGTGCCGGCAGAAAATAGCGACCCCGAAAGAGGCCCTGGCCTGCGCCGGAACCATCCTGGCCAGACATGAGCATCTGCGGGCGGTGATCGTCAAGGGAGGACACCTGGAACCAGAGAGACCAGATATTCACGATTATCTGGTCATGAAAAATCAGGAGATCAAAACAAGTAAACGAATACGTATCAGAAGCGCCAATCTGCACGGAACCGGCTGCACTTACGCCTCCGCCTTTGCCGCCTTTCATTGCCGGGAAAACGATTATCATAAGGCTTTTTGCCTTACCGCTGCCTATATGGACAGCATTATCAGCAAAAGCAGTTCTCTTTCACTGGTAAAAAGCGGCACCAACGGACCCCTTGTTCATGCCCTGCAGTAACCAAGTCCAGGTTTAATGGCCGCGGCCTGAGACTGGCATTGGCCGCAGGGATCATGCGTTCACATCATGGATTCTGGTGCAAAGTGCAAAAGATGAGGGGGCGTCGCTATAAATATTGCCGCCTGAAGGATAACGGCTGAGGTGCTACAGTCCGGCTTCCTGCAAACTGAGAACCAACAGGGTCTGTTCATCGGAAAGATGCTCAGGAACCTGAACACCAAGCTTCACATAGATATCACCACGACTTCCCAATGGGCCGCTGGGCAGGCCGTGTCCTTTGATGCGCAACCTGGCATCCGGCTGGATACCGGAAGGGACAGTGACCATAAACTTCTTTCCTTCCAGGGTTTCAACAGCCACCTTTGTTCCCAGGCAGGCATCACTGTAGGAAATCCATTTGTCGCAAATCAGATCGTCTCCATCTCTGACAAAGCGATCATGTTTGCTTACCTCTACTTTCAGATAGAGGTCACCAGGGGCGCCGCCTTGTGGAGAGGCTCCGCCCTTCCCTTTCAGCCGTAGTTTTTTCCCCGCCTCGATCCCCTTTGGAATCTTGACCGTAACGTTCTGGGGCGTGCCATTGGTGCGCAGGGTGATGTTCTTTTCAGCGCCATGCATGACCTCATCCAGGGTCACTGAAATCTGATACGTCAGGTCCTGGCCTTTTGCGGGTTGATGACAGCCCCCGGTCCCGCAACCACCGCCCATTCTGCCAGTACCACCGCCCTGCCCGAAAAATGATTGGTAATGGGCCCCGTTACCGCCCATATTGTTGCTAAATTTTGCAGAACTGCCGCCGCCAAACTGACGAAGGATGTCATTCAAATCAAAGTTACGAAAGATGTCTTCCTGCGAATAACGCTGATGAAAACCGGTGGAACCATAGGTGTCATACTGTTTTTTCTTCTCCGCATCCGACAGGACTGCATAGGCCTCATTGATCTCTTTAAACTTGTCCTCGGCGGTCTTATTTCCCTGGTTTTTATCTGGATGATACTTCAAGGCCAACTGACGGTATGCTTTTTTGATCTCGGTAGCGGAAGCGGTCTTGGACACGCCTAAGGTTTCGTAATATTCCATTGTTGATTTATGATGAAACAGATTGGAGGTAATAAAAATATGTGTATGAATGTTCGATATCAGCAACAATATGAATGCATTGCCTGTCAGTCAAGTCTGTCAGCGACAATGACAATCGTTGCCCGACAAAAACAACGAGGCGGAATCATGAAAGATTCCGCCTCGTTGTGTCAACAACCTGTTCTGTCTTATAAAAGATTTAGGAGCCGTTACGAAATAGCCATTATATTAAAAATGTTTTCGTTACGGCTCCTTATGCCGGTCACGACATTCCAAAGTTACAATTATTTTTGAAAACGGCTAAAACGGCACCTCGTCTCGTCCCCCACCACCCATCATCCCTTGAGGTGGCTCTGAGTAGGCGTGCTCCTGTGAACCGCCGCCTGCGCCGTATGATGTGTCGTCCCCTGCCCCACCACGCGGGCTGAGCATCTTCATCTCACGGGCGACGATCTCCGTGGTAAACTTATCATTGCCATTCTGGTCCTGCCATTTTCTGGTCTGGAGCTTGCCCTCAATGTACACCTTTGAGCCCTTGTGCAGGTATTCGCCGCAGGTCTCAGCCAGCTTCGCCCAAGCGACAACACGATGCCATTCGGTCGTCTCTTGCTGTTGCCCATCTTTATCTTTGTATCGTTCAGTGGTGGCAACATTGAAAGTGGCAACGGCAGTGCCGCTCTGGGTATAGCGAATTTCAGGATCTTTTCCAAGATTGCCAATCAGCATAACTTTGTTCAGCATAATTTCTCCTGCACCTATGAGGAATGTATTGATGTATCAATAAAAGACAGGAAGCTCCAAAAAAACAACATCCTCTGTCTGACTTCAGTCACTGCTCTTCTTACCACAGAGCAGGCGTTTTCTTCCAGAAGAAAATTGATAGACCTTGCTTCGCGGCAAGAGTTTCATCCCCGGACTGTCTGGTCCAGCATCTGGGGGATCCCCCCTCTTTCCCCAGGGGTATAGCCCATAACTTCCTGCCAAATCTCGTCGCTCTCCATGCAGAAATAGATACAGGTCCTGGGATGCGCCCTGCTTTTGAGCAGATCATAGATGTATCGATACAACTCCACCCGATGAGGGCGGAAGTAACGGCTCTTGCCGTCAAGTCCTTCAATGAATTCCTGGTAATAGATCTGGGATTGGGGAAAACGTCTGATGCCAATGTCCTTGAGAGCCGGCAGATAGCGCAGCGCCCCCATGGAGATCCAGGCAATGTTTTCTGCCGGCACCACAGCAAAGAGACGGGTGATGGTTTCTGCATATCCTTGCTGCCAACCTGGATGTTCGATGATCGGATCGAAATGAAAGGCCAGTTTATAGCCCCAGTTGGCGCACTGCCTGGCGGCCTCAAGCCTCTGTTCAAGTGTGGCAGTCCGGATCTCTTCTCTGGCCATAATGGGGGTGCTGTTCAGAGACCAGGAGACAACGGTGCGGCCCTTGTGCTCAAGTCCCTCCAGATTCCGGATAACTGCACTCTTGGTTTTGAGTTCCAGTACTGCCTGCTGTTGCCCGGACATGAAGTTTACCAGGGTCTTGCTGAGTTGGGTAAGCCGGTCGAGGGCCAGGGAATCGGTAAATTCGCCGGTGCCGATTCGGAAAAATCGGTCAGGTTCAGCCGTAAAGGCCGCGGTCATCTCCGCGAGCAGGTCGTCAACATTGACAAAAAAAGTGAGCCATGGCTTGTTGAGGTAGGCCTGGAGGATACAATACACACAGTCCATTGGGCAGTTCATGCCGATATTCAAGACCTGGTATTCACAGCAGCGATACTCGCGGGTGGCTGGACAGGGTTTAAAAAAATGACCCCTGTTGCGGCATAGCAACAGATGCTGTTTGCCGGCAGTGAGATTATCAGGATAGTGCCCGGGAACCGCCTTCAGATCCTCATAATCAGGAATAACCGTATAGGGCAGCCGAGCCCTTGCCAGAATTGCCTGGGTATAAGGAAGCTCCAGACAGGATTCTTCCACATGGATCTGTTTGACAAAAAGTGAGGGGTCGGCCCATGATTGGTTTTGCGACATTGACATTACGGCCAGACCAGGCCTAACCTTCTCATAAATATTGGGGAACATTGAAGACGACACAAAAGGAAGTGGCTTTTTTTATCTGAAGTACTGTATAATCGAAATTTTATCAAGAGTCTCCACGCCCATCCTCATACTCATAAGGCTGTAGCCTTTCTCTTTAACATCTTCCCGAAATCCATAAAATGAGCACAGAAATACTTATAAATTCAGAAAGTTATGAAACAAGAATCGCCCTCGTTGAAAATAACCATCTCGTTGAATTTCATATTCAGCGACCATTGGAAAAAGGACTGATTGGCAATATCTACAAAGGTCGGGTGGTGCGTGTCTTGCCAGGCATGCAAGCGGCGTTTATAGATATCGGCCTGGAGAGAACCGGGTTTTTGTATGTGGATGATGTCTATATCTCCATGACTGAGCTTGAGCAGAGATTACTTGGCCAGGAACAGCAACCCTGCGGAAAATACAATTTCACATCCTTTTCCCCTGACAATGAGATCCGCCGTGTCTCGGGAATGAATATCGAAGATCTGTTACGTGAGGGGCAGGATATCACTGTCCAGGTGGGCAAGGAGCCTATGGGCACTAAAGGAGCTCGTCTCACCTGCCATATCACCCTGCCTTGCCGCAATCTTGTCTTTATGCCCCTCACTGACCATATCGGCATCTCCAGAAAGATTGAAGATGAGACCCTGCGGCAGACCCTGCGGGCGCGTATCGAAGAACTTCGTCCCACCGGAACCGGCTTTATTGTTCGTACTGTTGCCGAATATGCCGATATGGAAGAGCTGGAAGCAGATATGGAATTTCTGTTGCATCTGTGGAATGAAGTTCAGGATAGCGCTTCCAGTTTACCGTCCCCCTCGCTTGTCTATGAAGACCTTGATATCACCTTTCGTTCAGTGCGTGATCTGTTTACCGCAGATGTGAATACCCTGGTGGTTGACGACAAGAAAACGTATGAAAAGTTGTTGCATTTTATTAAAATTTTTGCCCCTGACCTGCAACATCGTATCGTCTATTACCAGGAATCAGCGCCACTTTTTGAGGCCCATGGCATAGAGATGGAGATCAGCAGGGTCATCGAAAAAAAGGTCTGGCTCCGCTCAGGGGGGTATATTATCATCGAAACGACAGAGGCCCTGACAGTCATTGATGTTAATACCGGACGTTTTGTGGGTAAAAATGACCTGGAAGAGACCATATTTAAAACTAATATGGAGGCGGTCAAAGAGATTGCCTATCAACTGCGGTTACGCAATATTGGCGGGATCATCATCATTGATTTTATTGATATGGAGGATGAGTTGCACCGCGAAGAGTTATTTACCTCATTCAAGGAGGCGGTTAAAAAAGATAAAAGCAGGATCAATATCTTAAAACTTACTGAATTTGGTCTGGTGCAGATGACCCGGAAGCGGAGCTGTGAAAATTTGAATCAACTGCTTTGCGAGCCGTGTCACTATTGCGCAGGCGAAGGCCGGCTAAAATCGCGCCGGACGATCTGTTATGAAATCTTTCGTAAAATATCAAGAGATGCCCAAAAATATAAGGGGAACATGATCACCCTCACTGTCCATCCTCGAATTGCTGATATGCTGTTGAAAGAAGAGGAACATGTTACCCTGGAGTTGGAACGCAACATTAACAAACGATTGACCATTATACCGGCCAATAATTTGCATATTGAGAAATATGAACTTACTTGGCAAAACTAACGGGAAGCATTATTCCGGCAAAATGCCGTGATCAAGATCCATTAAAGAAAAGGAGTAACTGTTTTTATGGCGAAACAACAAATTAAAAAAATGGGCAACAACAGAAAGTTGCTGCGACCATTCTTTCTCCTGCTTCTTGTGGCATTGCTGGCGGTTGCAGGTTTTGGAGCGCTGACCATTTTTGAAAGCGAAAAGCCCGTCATTGCCATGGGTGAAATTCCTGAATATATCGGCACAGACACCACCCTGGATTTAACCCTGTCAGATGCAAAAAGTGGATTACGCAGTATCCGTATCGCTATTAAACAGGGAAACCAGGAAAAAGAAGTTCTTCATACTGACTACCCCAGGCAGGGATATTGGAGGAAGGCCGGCCCAACTGAGGTCAAAGAAAAACAACTGGTTGATCTCAAAAAATTAGGATTGAAAGACGGTCCAGCGGAAATCACTCTTGAGGTTCGTGATTATTCTTTCTGGGGATTCTTTCAAGGCAACCTGACTCGTGTTGTCAAGAATATTACCATTGATACCAAGCCACCAAAGATTAATCTCCTCCATGCCACCCGCTATTTAAAACAAGGCGGCGCCGGCATTGTTATCTATCAGACATCGGAAGATGTCGTGCATCATGGCGCCCAGATCAACGGGAATTTCCATCCGGGATTTCCGTTGAGTGGCCGTGAACACACCTATATCGCCTATATAGCCCTACCCTATGAGGCGACCGCCATTGTTGATGCCAAGGTCATGGCAGAAGATCTAGCCGGTAATAAAACGGCGATTGGTTTTACCAGCACCTATAAAAGAGCAAATCAGAAGCATGATACCATTGCCTTGAGTGATAGTTTTCTTGCCACAAAAATCCCTGAATTTGAAGAACATTACCCGGAAATGAAGGGGGATGTGATCGAAAAATATCTGTACACGAATCGCAATCTTCGCGATATCAACAATAAAAAGATCCATGATCTGTGTAAGAACCCGGCACCGGAAAGATTCTGGAAGGGTGTGTTTCAGCGTATGCCCGGCAGTCCGCGCGCCGGTTTTGCCGATCATCGCACCTATGATTACAAAGGGAAACCCATCGACGAACAGGTTCATCTGGGGGTGGATATCGCATCCACGGAGCGAGCTGAAGTCAAGGCTGCCGAGGCTGGCAAGGTTGTCTTTACCGGATACAACGGGATTTATGGCGAGATGGTTGTCCTCGATCACGGCCAAGGGATTTTCAGCCTCTATTCCCATCTCAGCCAGATCAATGTGACCGTAGAAAGCCTGGTGGATCAGAATACGGTTCTTGGTTTAACCGGAACGACCGGAATGGCTGGAGGCGATCATCTGCACTATTCCATGTTGATTAATGGCGTATTTGTCAATCCTGTGGAATGGTGGGATCCGCATTGGATCGGGGTTACCATTACCGAACCATTGGCAAGTTCTAACTCCCATTAAAACAACAGCAGCTCATCTCTCTGCTTAAATTTAACAGAGAAATGAGCTGCTGTCGTGGTGACAAGAAGATCAATCTTCTACTTCATAATCGCCCTGACCGCAGAAACTGCACCGCAACATGGGATTATCCTTGTCAAAGAGGTACTCCCATTTTTTTTCTTCAATCAACTTGGCCTGTTCCTGGCCGCAGGGGACACAGACCCATCTGTCACCCTCTTCTGTTTCAAATAAATGCATACCCTTCTACCTCGCTCTCTTTTTTTATAAATCAACCTTGATGGTGCCAAAAACACCATCAAAACCTGCTTTTTTGTGAACCAAATTCTGTCTGACGCGACGAACCGCCTCGGCAAGAGAGGGGAAATCCCCTGAAGCGAGATCGGCAATCGGCATTTCGGTCAGGATCGTTAATTCGGGGCCAAATTGTTGAATAAGTTGCCAATACTTACTCATAACGGTCTTTGTCCCTGGCCCCACCCCAAGAAGTTCAGCCAGGATCTCCTGGAGAGGGATCAGACTGTAAACATCAGGCGATCCTGGAGGATAGACTGGGGCCAACCGGTCAGCCAGATCAAGAACCCGGGAGAGGACACCTATGGTCAACGGCTTGCCACAGACCGGGCACAGGCCATGCAGTTCTTTGCTCTTATAGGGATCACAACAGAAATCACAAAGGCGATGTCCATCATGATGATATTTTCCTTCTTCCGGATAAAATTCAATGGTCGCGGCCAGATGGCGATGTCCGGCTGCATCGCATGGGGTTTGCAGGGCAGCCTTCATAGCAAAAAAATCAAACGTGGTATCAAAGACCGTGGCCTCACGGCCAATTTTCTCCGGTGAGTGACAATCGGAGTTTGATATAAGGCTAAAACGGTCAAGGGCTGAAACCAGCCGATTCATTGCCGGATCAGAAGACAGGCCAGTTTCAAGAGCAAAGATATGGGACGCGAGATCGCCAAAGCACTCTTCAACGGTATCAAATCCCGACCGTGAACCAAACAGGGAAAACCAGGGTGTCCAGATATGGGCGGGAACGAGAAACCCTTCAGGGGCGTTTTCGAGAACGATCTCCAGAAGATCATGGACATCAAGCCCCAGGATTGGCCGGCCATCTGCTGCAAGATTACCAATAACGGCCAAGGCACTCTTGATCCGTTCTGCCGATGCAAAATCAGGGACAAAGATCAGACTATGCACCTTTCTGACCTTGCCATGACGTTTGTAGATGGAACTTATCTCAGTACTCAGAATAAAGCGAGCAGGAACGCACTCAGAGGACGGGACGCAAGGAAATGGCAAGACAGAATCGGGGAGGATCGATCCTTTCAACCGGAAAAAACCAGGTTCAGCGGGCTCCAGTGTTTCCTGGAGTTCACGAAACCATAAGGGATGGGTAAAATCTCCTGTTCCCAGGAGATGCACCCCCTTGATCTGGGACCAAGCAGCCAGAGAACGGATATGCGATCTCTGGCTGGTGGCCCGTGAATACAGGGAATGGATATGAAGATCGGCAATAAAACGCATGTTATTTCAGGCAGTCAGCATGATCAGAACAGACTTTGGCTCTCCTGGATGGGAAGAAGACCTGCTGCCGGTAAATCCACAAAGATAAATCTTAAATCTTATAAGTACTTGGTCTTGATATAGGAGCAAAGCATATTAAAATCATCTTCATAGATATTAAGAAATTGAACACCCAGCTTAAAGGTAGGGGCTGAAGATAATTGTTTTACCCATATCACCTTACCCATAACCTTGACATTGATATCATCAAGGAGGACATGCAATCTCAATAGAGAGTGTAATGGATATAAATTTATTGAATAAAATGAAATTCCACCACTACTGATATCTCGGCACTTGCAGCGAACACTGCCCTCAATACATTGCATGTTGTCTGACAAGACTTGACTCACCTCTATATCCAGGTCAATCGGTATACGAGGATGTTGCCTGTTTTCAGAAAAGCCTGTTTTTTCTTCCATAAAGTATAGATCTCCTCTTAATCCAAAATAGATTGGTTTTGTTGTCGATCTTACTGCGGACAGTTACGCTTTGATAGTCTGCGAGCCATCATGGTCGCTATGCCGTTACGACTTGTTTTTTATTTTGACGTCCCATCGTTTTTATCAATTCGACTATTTCTTGTTCATTGACAATCAAGGCGCCAGGATACTTGCGCATAAGCCTTTTACTCATATCTTTACAGAGACATCGGCGGAGTTCCAAGGCAATGACGGTACCATGGTGTTTACGAATTGCCTCCATCCCTTTTACACCGTCATTTTCAGATCCAGAAAGCAGGATTCCCGCAACCCGTTCTTTTAGCAGTGGCGCTATTGATGTCAATATCGTATTGAGCGCTGCTTGTTTCATGGCAGTTGGGTCCTTTGTTGCCCGAATGGTATAATGACCACTATACGGCGACAAGGTCACTCGTTCAGCACCAGAGAAGATATAACAGGATCCGCCTTCTAAGGTCAGTCCATCCTGACCTCGAACCACTGTCATAGCACTGATTGACGCAAGATAGTCCACAAAGGAAGAGACATTCTCCGGTTCATCGTGGATAACGACAATCACAGCCACACCCATTTCAGAACCAAGAGAGGGTATGATTTGCAGGAGATTGCCATATCCGCCCTCTCCCGCGCCCATCACCACGACGTAAGAAAGACGGCGGGATCTCTCGTATGTATCTAATTTTAAATCATCACCGCAGTGACAACATTGCACACTTCCATGTGATAAATATGTTTCCATATCCACAACATTTCTGGTTCCACATTCTTCACAAAAAACCAGATGCTGTGCGTCCTGATTCTCACATTTGCCGACTGCAGGCTGCATGGGATCAATGGGTTTGACTGAAACAGTTGATGCCTGGATTACTTTCTTGATAATCAGATCGTTATCGGCTGCCATATCACTTCCCTTAAAAAAGGAGGATTTGGCCACAAAATCAACCGCACCATACTTGAGCGCGTCAAAAGACCTGGCTGTTCCATTCTGACTTAAACTGGAAAAGATGATGGTCGGAGTCGGGGTATGAATCATCAGATGTTGCAAGGTTGTTATCCCATCCATGATCGGCATTTCCATATCCAGAATGAGGACATCAGGCTTGAGCTTGATAATCTGCTCAAGAGTCTCTATACCATTTGCGGCATCCTCCATTACCTGAATATGTTGTATTTTTTTGAATATATCACGCAATATCCCGCGAAAAACCCAGGAATCATCGGCGATAAGGACTTTGATTAAAGAAGATGGCGCAGTTATTTTGGTAGTGTGGTGAGTCAAGACTTTCTTCCTTCACAAAAATATTTTTTTGATTGGATCATCCATGGATACTTAAGCAAGTACAACAATGTCGAAACATTTTTATTATAACATGATTAAAAGGGAAGCTGTCAAGGGCACACGCATCACATCAATAATAAATTAGGTGCTGTTACGAAATACCTCTACTATTCCTGACCATTTTTTTACAACTGCCACGAATGGGCATAGGGTCGCTCACAAAGTGGACGCCCCGCAGGAGAAGTGCCATTCGGGTTCGGATGAAGAGTGACCGGATTCTTATACCGTTCTTGCCGTCAGACATAAAGGCTGTGCGTTTGGATATAATCAAGGACAGCAACCGGCACAGCCCAGGCAGCCAGCCTCTTCTCCTTGATGCCTTGACGAATATCAGAGGAGGAAATATTAACAATTGACATTGTCGGAAAAAGGGGGAAGAAAATCTTTTTCTGGAAGGATGAATGATACCAGATTTGAGAAGATTCGTCCGGCTCATAGCCAAGCATCTTTATAAGTTCCTTCACTTCCGAAGAATCGTATCCAGCTCGGTCCAAGACCACAAAATGAGCAGCCTGGAGAACATCTCGGTATGACTTCCAGGTTGTGATATCAAGAAATGCATCTGCGCCAATGATGAAAAAAAAATCCGTGGTGCACCCGGCATGGGTATGAAAATATTGTAAGGTGTCAATCGTATAAGACGGTTCAGGCAGACTTGCCTCTATGGTGGATAGCTTGAAATCAGGTTTTCCGGCCAAGGCCAGTTGAATCATGTGAGCGCGATGGCTGAAACTGGCGAGCGCTTGCAGATTTTTATGAGGCGGCACAGCTGTAGGGATAAACCTGACCTCCTCCAGATCACAAAAATCCTGGGCAATCTCGGCAATCTGGAGATGTCCATTGTGGACAGGATCAAAGGTGCCGCCCAGAAGCCCTACGCGTGGATTCAACTCCGTACCTGTCCGGCGCCATAGACGATAAATTTTTTGCTCGTCAGTTCTTCGAGTCCCATTGGGCCATAGGCGTGCAACTTCGTGGTGCTGATTCCGATCTCGGCCCCCAGGCCAAGCTGGCCACCATCGTTGAACCGAGTCGAGGCATTGACCATGACGGCTGAGGCATCCACTTCGGCCAGAAAACGCTGGGCATTGCTGTAATCTTCAGTAATGATCACCTCGGTATGTTGTGAACCGTATTCAGCCATATAGGTCATGGCCTCATCGAGCGATCCAACGACCTTCACGCAGAGGATCAACCCCAGAAATTCAGTTCCCCAGTCACTTGGCAAGGCAGGAGTGATTGTGGAATCCAGGGCAACGCTTTCAGGGCAACCACGAAGCTCCACCCCGGCCGCACGAAGTTCTTTGGCAATGACGGGAAGATAACTGGCGGCGATGTCGCGGTGAATGAGCAGCCCCTCAAGGGCATTGCAGACACCAGGACGTTGGGTCTTCGAGTTCATGATAATCGGTGTGGCCTTGACGAGGTCGGCAGTGCTGTCTACAAAGATATGACAGACCCCTTTGTAGTGCTTGAGTACCGGAATCCGTGAAGTCTCGCTGACAAAGCGAATCAATCCTTCGCCACCGCGCGGAATGATCAGATCGATGAATGCTTCCTGGGCCAGAAGCACGGTGACGGCTGCACGATCCGTTATCGGAACCACCTGGATGGCCGCTGGATCTATACCATGGGCGGCGAGGACTCCCTGTAAAACTTCAGCCAGGGCCAGATTGGAATGAATGGCCTCGGAGCCGCCCCTTAAGATAATGGCATTACCGGCCTTCAGGCAAAGCGCCGCTGCATCGACGGTCACATTGGGACGGGATTCATAAATCATCCCGATCACCCCCAGGGGTATCCGCATCCTCCCCACCATCAAGCCATTGGGTCTTTTGGTGAGATTCAGGATCTCACCCACGGGATCAGGCAAGGCGACAACTTCTCGCAGACCGGCAATCATTGAGGCCATCACCTTATCTGACAGCTCCAGGCGGTCCAACATAGCCGCGGACAGCCCTTTCTGTTTCCCTGCCGCCAGATCTTTCTGGTTTTCCTGCTGGATAAATGGCCGTTTTTCTTCCAAGGCCTCAGCCATCTGCCGGAGAAGGGTATTTTTGGTCTCAGTGGATAAAGAGATCAGGCTGCGGGCCGCCTTTTTCGCCTTTTGGGCCATTATGCGGATGCTCTTCTCAATTTCTTGATTGTGTGACATTTTTTATTATACTCCTACAAGAGAACCAGATTATCCCGATGGATAACTTCATCGCAATCCTTAAAGCCAAGCAGGGACTCAATCACATCAGAATGATGGCCCTTGATGATATCCAGATTGACCGAGCTGTAATTCACCAGTCCCGCCGCGATGGGCTGATTGTTGCTGTCAAGACAATGGACAGCCTCCCCTACCCCGAACTCACCTCGGACCTCAAGGATACCGGAAGAAAGAAGGCTTTTTCCATGTTGACAAAGGGCCGTGCAGGCTCCGGTATCAAGGACTAAATATCCTTTAGGGCGGAGCACATAGGCTATCCAGTGTTTTCGGCGCTGGATTTTGTCTTCGGCCGGGAGAAAGAAGGTGCCGATCATCTCCCCGCTGAATAATTTTTGCAAGATAGTGCTTTCGCGACCAGGCCCGATAAAAGAGCTGCCGCCACCCGCTGCCACCATCTTGGCGGCGCGAATCTTCGATTGCATACCGCCGGTGCCAAGGGTGCTTTTCACATTGCCAGCCATGGCCTCAATCTCCGGGGTAACGCGGGCCACGGTATAAACAGGGCGGGCCGAGGGGTCAGACAGAGGGTTGCCGGTATAAAGACAGTCGACATCAGTGAGACAGATAAACATATCGGCCTCGATGAGATTGGTAATCAGGGCCCCAAGGGTATCATTGTCCCCAAAACGGAGCTCTTCGCCGGAGACAGGATCGTTTTCGTTGATAATGGGAATGGCCCCAAAACGGAACAGGGTGAGGATGGTATTGCGGACATTGAGATACCGATCCCGGCTGGCAAGATCGGCGTGGGTCAAAAGGAGTTGACTGATGATTTTGCCATGGCGTTGAAAGGCCTCGTCATAGGTCTGCATCAGACAGGACTGACCAATGGCGGCCAAGGCCTGTTTTTCCTTGAGGCCGACCTTCAGGGTATCACTGAGGACAATTTTTTTTCTGCCGGCGGCTACAGCCCCGGAGGTAACGAGAATAACCTCACGTCCGCTGTCCTTGAGGAAAGACAATTCCCGGGCAATATTTTCCACCACATTCTGATTGATGCCCGACTCGGTGGTGAGGACGGCGCTGCCAACCTTGATAACAATACGTTTGGCCTTATCAAAAAGAGTCTGACGATAGTAAAGGCCATCCTCTCTGCTTATCTGAGTGGTCATAATTAGATATAATCAAATAAACTCAATATGTTATTCGATGTTGTCGTTGCAGGAATTATTCACTATCTACTTCGGGTATTGCTTTCTCCTGATCTTTTCTTTCTTGTTCCTGGCGATCAAGTTTCCGCAATTCTTCCAGCTTTTCTTCAATAAGATCTTTGAGATGCTGAATTCCTTCCCCGGTAAGACCAGAGATCAGGGCTACCTGGAAACCCATACCGGTAAAACGGGTTACCGCATCGTTAACTTTTTCAGGATCAGCGATATCTGTTTTATTCAAGACAAGAAACTGGGTTCTGTCAAGGAGATCTTCCCGATAGGATCGTAGTTCATTCTCGATAACCTTAAAGTCAGTTTGCACATCATCTGAAGAAACATCGATTACATGCAGCAGGATGCGGGTTCGTTCGATGTGCCTCAGGAACGTATGCCCCAGGCCCGCCCCGTCATGTGCTCCCTCAATAAGTCCAGGTATGTCAGCGATAATGCATGGATCTTCGTACCTGAACTGAAGCACCCCAAGCTGAGGCTCCAGGGTGGTAAAGGGATAGCTGGCCACCTTGGGATTGGCGGCAGAGAGCCTGGAAAGAAGGGTTGATTTACCGGCATTGGGCAGGCCCACCAAGCCGATATCGGCGATAAGCTTTAATTCAATCCGCAGCCAGAGTTCTTCGCCCACTCTCCCTTTTGTAGCAAAACGGGGGGTCCGGTTGGAGCCGCTTGAAAAATGGGCGTTACCCAGTCCACCGCCACCACCTTTGGCCGCCAGGAAGGTCTCGCCATCGTTCATCAACTCGGCGAGCACCTCTCTGGTCTCACTATCTTTGATCACCGACCCCACAGGGACCTGCATGTAACAGTCATTGCCATTACGGCCATGCATGTCTTTGCTCTGGCCGTTGGTACCCCTCTCCGCTTTGAAATGGGAACGATAACGGAAATCAATCAAGGACTGCAGTCTGTTTGATGCCTGAATGTACACACTGCCCCCTTTGCCGCCGTCACCACCACTTGGACCGCCCTTGGGGACATACTTTTCACGACGGAAACTGACACAACCATTGCCGCCATCACCAGCCTTTACGAAAAATTTTGCTTCATCCACAAAGGCCATTTTTTATCTCATCCCCATCAAAAACAACATGAAACCGTCTGTTAAGAATAACCATATACATCGATATATTCCATATTATGGCATCTTGTATGGTATTTGCAAGACGCCACTCCAAGAAACAGCCGGAAAAGATTGGCTGCTTCTTGGAAGCGGCATAAGGTGCCGTAAAAGGATTTGAGCAAAAAAGCCTTGCGCAAATCTTTAACGGCACCTAAAAAAAAAGCTCGACTATCAATAACGATCATTGAAGTCGAGCTTAAGCCTGTTCTGAAGCCATGTCTTTTACAATGACTCCAGGAAGGTAACTAAAGCAATAATCAGGCTGCTGGATAGACGCTGACCCGTTTTTTGTTCCGACCAAATTCTTCAAAGGTAACGATGCCATCCACCTTGGCAAACAGGGTATAATCTCTACCGCAGCCAACATTGGTACCAGGATGGATTTTGGTACCAACCTGACGAACAAGAATATTCCCGGCCGTGACATTCTGGCCACCGAATTTTTTTACTCCCCGTCTCTGTCCTGCACTGTCGCGACCGTTTCTGGAACTGCCGCCCGCCTTTTTATGCGCCATGATCTACTCCCTTTTCACCAGGTTGTGTGTCAATCTGGTCGTCTACTTTTTATTTTTTATATAAAATGCCGCACAACACAACTTTTATGAGTTGTTATGCGTTGATTTCCTGAATCTGCAAAGCGGTAAAAAGCTGCCTGTGGCCATTTTTGACCTGATAGCCCTGACGTCTCTTTTTCTTGAAGACGAGAACCTTCTTGGCCTTCCCCTGCTCGGCGATCTTGGCTACGACTTTGGCATTTTCCAGAACCGGACGGCCAATCTGGGCATTGTCTCCATCAACCACCATCAGGACATCATTCAACTCAATGATGTCGCCCACGTTTCCATTTATTTTCTCTACTCGCAGTTGGTCTCCACAAGCTACCTGATACTGCTTTCCACCGGTGCGTACTATTGCATACATTATTCATTCCTCTTTGGAAAAAACCTGAACATATTAGGAGCCGTTACGAAACAACTATTATATTTTTAACCAGTTCGTTACGACGGCCATGAACAGCACAGTGTCAATCGCTCCATAAACAGATGAGGAGCAACCGGATCTTTATGCCAGTCACGGCATTCCCGTGTTACGATTATTATTGAACGACGGGTCACCATTCATGACTACGAGAAACAGTACAGAAAACACTTTTTTTCGATAAATGTCAACATATTTTCCTCTATTTGTTCAATATGTTTGCAGGGCCAATGGATAAAAAGAATGGGCACTTTCCAGAGAACCACTTATAGTATAAGCAATGTTCTTTGTGATAGACGGAATAATGATGTCAGGTTTACATACAATCAGAACAACCACCAGATAGATTCAATGATATGGAAAGAAGAGGCACTGTCGAAGCAGAAAAGAAAGAATCTGACCTTTGCCTGCATTTTAAGGGGCAATGGATAATCGGCAGCGCATTTCCGACTTTTATTGAAATCAAGGCTCTTTTTTCTGGCTCCATCGACTCCATCAGTTTTGACACCAAAGAACTGCAAGACTGGGACAGTCGTTTTCTGATTGTTTTGAGCGATATCAAAAATCATGCCACCCTGAACACTCTCCTGTTTGTGGCAGATGGCCTGCCGGCAGGAGTGCAGCGTCTCTTGACCCTGGCCTCTGCGTCCCCTGAGAGACCCCCTTTCAAACCCGAAGATAGAAATCAATCCTTCCTTGAGACTGTCGGCAGCAAAACTTCCCATCTGATCGAGGACAGCCGTGATATCCTTTCCTTTACCGGCACGATCACCCTGAGCTACCTCCGGCTTTTTTCGGGCAAGGCCCAGTTCCTCAGGTCAGATTTCCTCTATTTTCTTGAGGAGTGCGGTCCGATGGCGCTGCCCATTGTGTCGCTTATCTCGGTCCTGGTGGGCGTCATCCTGGCCTTTGTGGGAGCGGTACAGCTACAGATGTTCGGGGCAGAGATCTATATCGCCAATCTGGTCGGCCTGGGTATGACCAGGGAGATGGGGGCGATGATGGCCGCTATCATCATGGCCGGCAGAACCGGCGCCGCCTTTGCTGCCCAGCTTGGCACCATGCAGGTGAATGAAGAGGTTGATGCCCTCCAGACCATGGGGATTGATCCGACGGATTTTCTGGTCCTGCCTCGCCTGTCAGCCCTGCTGCTCATGATGCCCTTACTGGCCCTCTGGGCCGATCTGCTTGGCATAGGCGGTGGTTTTATCATTGCCAGGCTCACCCTTGATATCAGCATGGTTGAATATTATAATCAGACCATTGCCGCCGTTACCCTCAGACATTTTGGCGTCGGCCTGTTCAAGGCGATCATCTTTGGCTATCTGGTGGCCTTTTCCGGTTGCCTCAGGGGGATGCAGTGCGGCCGCAGCGCTTCGGCCGTGGGCAACGCGGCCACGTCGGCGGTGGTCACGGCCATTGTCCTGATTGTGGTCTCTGATGCGGTCATGACGGTTATCTTTAATATCCTGCACATCTAAGTCGCGTCGGCATCCCATGAAAAATACTCCCCCCCAACCCCTGATAACGGTCACAAACCTGACTATGGCTTATGACTCATTTGTCCTCCAGCGAGATCTGAATTTTACCATCCAGCGAGGGGATATCTTTGTGATTATGGGAAATTCAGGGTGTGGCAAGTCCACCCTGCTCAGGCATATGATCGGCCTGAAAGAACCGGCAGCCGGGACAATTCATTTCCGGGACGCCGACTTCTGGGCGGCATCCGAGGGACAACGCAGTCAGATTATGCGCCGCTGCGGAATCCTCTATCAAAGCAGCGCCCTGCTCAGCTCCATGACCCTGGCTGAGAATGTCGCCCTCCCCTTGCGCCAGCATACAACCCTGGCCCCGGATGAGATTGCCGATCTTGTCTCGCTGAAATTGCGCCTGGTTGGCCTTGCCGGATTTGATGGCTTCTACCCTTCAGAGATCAGCGGCGGCATGAAAAAACGGGCAGGACTGGCAAGGGCCATCGCGCTCGACCCGGAGATCCTTTTTTTTGATGAACCCTCTGCCGGTCTTGATCCCATCAGCGCCAGACTCCTCGATGACCTGATCCTTGAGTTGCGTGACAGCCTGGGGGCCACCATTGTGATTGTCACCCACGAACTGGCCTCAATCTTTGCCATTGGCAGCGATTCGATCTTTCTTGACGCTGATTCACATACCATGATTGCTCAAGGGGCTCCGCAAGCCCTGCTGGCATCGACAACGAATCGGAAAGTTAAACAATTTCTGACCCGTGGCGGCAGTGTATAAGACTGGTATTAGACCCCATTCTCCTTGCAAAGAATACGATAAGGACACACCCATTTCATGAGCAAAAAAGCAAATTCTACCCGTATCGGCGCCTTTGTCGTCCTCTCCTTTCTGCTTCTGGTAACTGGGATCGTCATCTTTGGCGGAGGTCGCCTGTTCAGTAACAAAGATACCGCCATCGTTTATCTTGAGGGATCTTTGCAGGGCCTGAATGTCGGCGCCCCTGTTGCCTATCGGGGGGTCACCATTGGCGAGATAAAAGAGATCCAGATAGATGTTGATGCCGCCACTTATCAGATCACAGTACCGGTGCTGATCAGCCTTATCCCTGATAAGGTTATCAAGGTCGCAGGAAAAAACAACAAAGAGCAAACCCACGACATCAATACCTTTCTAAAAACCATGTGTGACCGGGGGCTGAGAGCCACCCTGAAGACCCAGAGCCTGCTTACCGGCAAGCTCTATATTGATCTGGCCATCCACGAGAATACTGAGGCGATCTACCATGATAAAAACGGGAAGTACCTGGAAATTCCGGCGGTCCCTTCCGAGATGCAACAGATGACCCAGGCCATGCAATCCCTTAATTTTCCAGAGCTTGCCACCAAATTTTCCAATACCATGGCTGCCCTGGAAAAGATGAGTACCAGCCTGGAGCAGGCCTTGAACTCCGAGTCCTCCCAAAAAAACCTTGCCATCTTTTTTGCCAGTCTCGACCGTTTTCATTCTATCCTGTCCACGTTTGACGAAAATCTGTTACCATTGATGAACAAACTCGACACCAGCCTGGACAAGGTTTCTCAGCTTTCCAGCAGCACCAATCAGATGATCGGCCATATTGATGGTCAGGTTGAACCTTTTTTTATGACCATGAATACCACTGTGCGTGATATGGGCGTGGCCATGCGAACCACCGAGGCGCTTATGACTGACCTGAAACAAACCACGGCAACCGACTCCCCGCTTTATTATCAACTCACGGAGAGTATCAGCGAACTGGGCAAGGCGGCTAAATCCATGCGCGCTTTTACGGAACATCTTGATCGTAACCCGCAAGGGCTCATCTTCGGGACAGAACAACAGGGAGAACCCGCCAAATGAACACCAAGACAACTGCCTCTTTATCCATTTTCATAGTCACCAGTCTTCTTCTTTGTACCCTTGTCGGCTGCTTTCAGGCACAACCGGTGCGACAATACACCCTGACCACAGAGCCTCCCCTGCAAGCCCTGTCCCAGAAGGCTGTGCCCACGACCATTCTCATAGGCCCGGTAAAACTGGCCAGTTATCTTGACCAGCCCCGGATGGTCAGGCGTCACAGCACCACCTTGATTAATTCCGTTGCCGGCCATCAATGGGCCGGCAATCTGACAGAGATGATCAGCAATAAACTGGTGGCAGAGATGGGCGCTCTGCTCCAACCCTCCCCGGTCTTTGCCTATCCCGGCACCGCCATTTTTACCCAGGGAAGAAGAGTCGCTCTGGAGATCCTCCGGTTTGAAGGGACAGAGGACAAGACCGCCATTATTGAGGCCCGCTGGACCCTCTTTGATCTGACGGATAAATCAATTCTCAAAACGCAATCCTCTCTTATCCATACTCCCCTCACCGACGACAGCTATGAGGCCTTGGCCACCGCCTTGAGCCAGGGCCTGACCAAGATCAGCCAGGAGATTGCGGCATCGATCAGGCCTGGAAAGAGCGAGTAGAGAAGAAAAAGCCATGAACATCCCCAAAAAAATTACTGAAAGATGCTTTGTCAATGCCCCTTGGCAGCTACTGAAGACAGACTATCTGGATCTCTTTGTTGAACACGGGATTCAGCCGGAAATCGGCCTGGAAGGCACCTGTCTGTACGATGAAGACCCGGCGGAATTTCAGCGCGTTGCCGCCATCCTCCACAGCCACAAGTTGGCCTGCACCCTGCACGCCCCTTTTTTTGATCTGGCACCAGGCGCCCTTGATCCCTATATTCTGGCCGCCAGTCGCGATAAATTGCGGCGCGCCTTTGATCTGCTTGCAGTCTTCAGGCCGCGCTCCATCGTCTGCCATCTCCAGTTTGAGGAGAATAAACAGGGCTACAAACTGGGGGAGTGGACAGCCGCAGCCCTGGCCACCTGGCAGCAACTTCTGCAAACGGCCGCCAGACTGAAGGTGCCGATCATGCTGGAAAACACCTATGAGCGGTCCGCCACCACCCATCAGAATATCCTGACCCAGCTCAATTCTCCTTATGCCGGTTTCTGCCTCGATGTGGGCCATCTGTTAAGCTTCGCCCAATCTTCCTGGCAGAATTGGCTGCCAACCCTGTCGCCCTGGCTGGGGCAATTGCATCTGCACGACAATCATGGCGAGCAGGACGAGCATCTGGCGCCGGGACGGGGCAATTTTGATTTTCCCGGTCTTTTTCAGTTTCTGCGTCACAACAATCTCCACCCCCTTATTACCCTGGAACCCCATAGCCCTGAGGATTTGTGGCAGGCCTTTGCCTATCTGGAAGAAATGGAACTGTTCGCCGGGGTCTGAAACTGGAGCAATCAATGGATATTTTTTTAACTGCAGAGCCTCTTGCAAAACTCTTCCAGATATGTCCCCCCTCCCTTGACGGGAGGGGGTTAGGGGGAGGGTGAAGCATGCAACATGATAATTTCATGGCTACTTCCCCCCCACCCTAACCCTCCCCCTCCAGAGGGGAGGGAATTTAATGGTACTTTACTTTTGCAAGATCCTCTGCGGCGTGAGGATTCAGAACGTATCCTGCGCACCATTGCCGATTTCTCCCCTTGGCAGCCATCTGTTAGAATGAACCAATCATGACTGAGATCAAAAATCCCCTGGAAATATACAAGGCCCTGCCTCAAACAAACTGCGGCCACTGTGGCGTCCCTTCCTGTATGGCCTTTGCCGCCTCACTGCTGCAAGGCCTGAAGACCTTAAACGGCTGCCCCTATCTGGAAAAGATCATCATTGAGCAGTTAAGCCCCAGGATTATCCGACGACGATCCATGGATGATGATCACATGGAGGTGATCAGGCAACTGCAACAGCAGGTACAGCTTCTTGATTTTGTCGAGGTTGCCCCGAGAATCGGGGCGCAATTGATCAACGGGAAGCTGGCGATCAACTGCCTGAGCCGCGATTTTTTTATTGATCAGAACGGAGAGATGACTTCTGCCTGCCATGTCAATCACTGGCTCTTTGTTCCCCTGCTGCATTATATTATAGAATGCCAAGGCGCAGAACAGCGTAACGATTGGGTTCCCTTTGGGGAGCTGCCCGGCGCTGGGCAATGGAGCCAGTATTTCTCCCATCGCTGCGAACAAGCGTTGCGGCAACTGGCAGATGCCCACCGGGAGCTGGTCTTTGAGATGTTCTTACTTTTCGGGGCGCAATCGGTGACGGCAACCGGCGGCGCCGATCATTCCCTGGTTGTCATGCCCCTGCCCAAAGTGCCGTTTCTCATCAATTATTGGCAGCCCGATGACGGCTTCCCTTCAGAACTGAACATCCTTTTGGACCGATCTGCCGGGCAGAATATTAACGCCCACTCCATCACCCTGCTTGCCCGTGGCATCGTCGAGATGTTTCGTCAGCTTATCGTCTCGCATAGCAGAGACGGTAAGTTGTTTTAAGGGTGGTGTTTCAGCAATTTGACAGGAGTATGAGCGTGCGATAGGATTAATTTGGCGATTAGGAAGTGAAATGCACATAAAATGTGTCAATCTTCCAATATGCCTGCATGTGATAAAGATCATGAAGAATAGTGCAGCATCACTACGTCAACAGGGAGATCACATGATAGACGGGCATTCCGGAAAATCCACCGCATTCATCAAGGCAAACCTGCCTTCCCTGACCATCTGGCTTGCCGTTTTCTTGCTGCCGTTTTTTCTTTTCGCCTGTGACTCCCGGAAGAAAGAGAGCTACACCCCAGTTTATGCAACCGCGCCAGCCGGCAAACAGGCTGTCCTGGTCTTTGGGGTTCTTCCGTTCCACAACCCCCAGCATCTTTATGAAATTTACAATCCTCTGGTCGAGTATCTGAACCGGAATCTTCCCGGCATCACCATCACTTTTGAGGCTTCGCGTTCTTATGAGGAGTTTGAGAAAAAACTGGACAGCCGTCACTTCGCCTTCGCCCTGCCCAATCCTTACCAGACCATCAACTCTCTGCAGCACGGTTACCACGTCTTTGCCAAGATGGGCGAGGATGACAAGTTCCGAGGCCTCATCATCGTCAGAAAGGACAGTGGCATCAAAACGGTTGACGATCTGAAGGGAAAGATCGTCAGCTTTCCTGCCCCCACCGCCCTGGCTGCCACTATGATGCCCCTCTACTACCTCCACACCCACGGTCTTGATGTGAATCAAGATATCAAACGCCTTTTCTCCGGCTCCCAGGAATCGTCCCTCATGAATGTCTATCTCGGGAAAAGCGCTGCTGGTGCTACCTGGGCGCCTCCCTGGCAGACCTTTGTCGAACGAAATCCACAGATTGCCGCTGAACTTGAGGTAAAGTGGGAAACTCCACCCTTGCTTAACAATGGCCTGGTGGCCCGGGATGATGTCCCGCCGCAGGTGGTGGACAAGGTAAAAGCCCTCCTCGTGACCCTGCACACTCATGAAGAAGGACGTCAACTCCTGGCCGCTTTCCCTTTGGCGCGTTTCGAGAGTGCAACCAATGCAACCTACCAATCGGTTCGTGATTTCATGAAAAAGTATTCCGAGGTTGTCCACTGATATGAGAAACAGAATGGCATCACTGCGCAAGATTATAAACGGGATCTGGCCCTCGAAGATCCGAACCCAGCTGATCTGTGGGGTGGCCCTTGTTAACCTGCTGCTGATGAGCTTCTTTGTCTTTGATCTGGTCGGGCGGCAACGGGATTTCCTGGGACAGCAAAGCCTGGAACAGACAACTAGCCGGGCCGAGTCCCTGGCCATCAACAGCAGTTCCTGGGTCTTGGCCAATGATGTGATGGGGCTGGAGGAGATCGTTCTTTCTATCGGCAAGTATCCCGGCCTACGCTATGCCATGGTCATTGACAGCGACGGCCAGGTGCTGGCCCACACCGACAGATCTCACCTCGGACAGCACCTGACCGACGAGAAAAGCCGCGTACTTCTTGGTGTCGAGCCAAAATTACAGATTATCCATAGCGATCGGGATCTCCTCGACATTGCCGCTCCCGTCCTGACCAGCACCGGCAAAATGATCGGCTGGGCGCGCATAGCCATGGACCAGAAGAAAATTGAGGATAATCTTGAGATCATTTCCCGCAACGGCATCCTTTACACCCTGATGGCCATTGTTGCGGGCTCACTTCTGGCCATACTCCTCGGCAACCGTTTAACCTCGGGTCTCAACAGACTGCTCATTGTTGCCAATCAGGTCCGGGATGGCCGCCGGGATCTACGGATGGAAATATCCCGCCATGATGAAATCGCTCTTCTCGGGGAAGGATTCAATAAGATGCTTGAGGCGATCGTTGCCAATGAACATCTCATCCTCCTTAATCAACTGCGCCTTGAAAGCCTCGCCAATATCTTCGAGTTCCAGGCCGTAAATGAACAGGAACTGCTGGATTATGCCCTGGAACAGTCGCTCAGCCTCACTGACAGCAAGATCGGCTATATCTGTTACTACGATGAGGAAAAGCAAGAGTTTACCTTCAACAGCTGGTCCAGGGAAGCGATGAAGGAGTGTGCTATTGTCGGGCCGCCAACCCGCTTTCAGCTCGACAAAACCGGCCTGTGGGGAGAAGCGGTGCGGCAACGGGGACCAATTCTTGTCAATAACTTTCAGGCCGAAAATCCCTTGAAAAAGGGATGCCCCCAAGGTCATGTCGCCTTCCATAACTACCTGACTATTCCGGTTTTCCAGGAGAAGCGCATTGTTGCCGTGGTCGGCGTGGCCAACAAGGAAGAGGACTACAACCAGGGGGATATCACCAGGCTCACCCTGTTAATGGACGCAGCATGGAAGCTTGTTGAACGCAGGCACGCCGAGGAGGCCCTGCAAGAAAACCGCACCATGCTCCAGCAGATCCTGGACACCATCCCCCAGGCCATCTTCTGGAAGGATAGCGCCCTCTCCTATCTGGGCTGCAACCGGATTTTCGCTCAAGCCGCCGGTCTGGATGATTCCGGGCAGATCCAGGGCCAGACCGATTTCGACCTGCCCTGGCCAAAGGAGGAGGCCGAGGCCTATCGAACCGATGACAGGGAGGTGATCGATGACAAACAGATAAAAAGGCATATCATTGAACCGCTGCAGCAGGCGGATGGAAGCAGGATCTGGATCGACACCACCAAGGTGCCGCTGCGGGACGGAGAGGGAAAGGTCTATGGCGTCCTTGGAATTTTTGAGGATATCACCGAGCGCAAGAAGGTGGAGCAGGCCCTGGAGCAGGCGGCCAGGGAATGGTCTGCCGCCATGGACGCCTCTGATGATGTTATCTATCTACTGAACCTCCAGCGCCATGTCGTCCGGGCAAACAAGGCCTTTTATCTGGCCACAGGCACCACCCCGGAAACCGCCATCGGCCGGCATATTGTCGAGATTATTCATCCCCATGGAGAGGTAATACCCTGCCCCGTATGTCGTGCGCAGGAAGAGAAACGTGACCTGCAGATTGTCATGGAAGCGGAGCGTCTTGATAATCCTGTCGCCCGGCCGCTCGAAATCACCGTGAAAATAGTCCGCGACCAGGAAAAGCGGCCCATCAGCATTCTCATGACCCTTCATGATCTCAGCGCCTCCCGCAAAGAAATGGAGGAAAAGACAATCCTGGAAAGACAGCTGCATCAAGCCCAGAAGATGGAGTTGGTTGGGCGCCTGGCGGGTGGCGTGGCGCACGATTTCAACAACATGCTGGGTGTGATTATCGGCTACACCGAAATTGCCATGGACCAGGTGGACCCAGCCCAGCCGCTCTATGATTCCCTTGCTGAAATCTACACGGCGGCCCAGCGCTCTGCCGACCTTACCCGCCAACTGCTGGCCTTTGCCCGCAAGCAGACGGTTGAGCCCAAGGTTTTGAACCTGAACGAGACCGTGGCCGGAATGCTCAACATGCTCCGTCGGCTTATCGGTGAACATATTCTTCTTAACTGGCAGCCGGGAGCGAATCTGTGGTTGATCAAGATGGATCCTTCCCAGATCGATCAGATCCTCGCCAACCTGTGCATCAACGCCCGGGATGCCATCGCCGAGGTCGGCAAGCTCACCATCGAGACGGGAAACCGTATCTTCGACGATGCCTACTGCGCCACCCACCCAGGTTCTGTGCCTGGAGAGTATGTGCAGCTCACCGTGAGCGACAGCGGCTGCGGCATGGATAAGGCAACGCTGGCCCAGGTCTTCGAACCGTTCTTCACAACGAAAGGTGTCGGCGAGGGAACCGGCCTTGGCCTGGCCACGGTGTACGGCGCTATCAAGCAGAACAACGGCTTCATCAACGTCTACAGCGAACCGGGCCAGGGAACGACGTTCACGATCTATCTGCCCCGGCACAGAGGGCAAGCCGAGCAGGCGCGGACAGAAGGTGTAACGGAACCATCCACGGGCGGTCAGGAGACTATCCTGCTGGTGGAGGACGAACCGGCCATCCTGCAAATGACCAGGATAATGCTTGAAGGGCTGGGCTACATCGTACTGGCGGCAAACACCCCGGCTGAGGCCATTCGCCTGGCCCATGAGCACGCCGGGAAGATCCGCCTGCTCATGACCGACGTGGTCATGCCCGAGACAAACGGTCGAGACCTGGCCGAAAAGCTGCTGTCCCTCCATCCGCATCTCAAAAGCCTGTTCATGTCGGGATATACGGCCGACATCATCGGCCATCATGGCATATTGGACGAAGGGGCGCACTTTATCCAGAAACCTTTCTCAACGAATGAACTGGCCATCAAGGTGCGGGAAGCTCTGGACAGTGAATAGGAAGAAGGAAAGCGAGGGCGGGATATTTATACTTGAACCTAAAAACGTCAGTTGAAGAAGATTTGTTTTCGTGCAGCATGCCTCAATAATGATAAATATCCATCTTTTTCATCTGTCGAGGTGTTCACCAAATGGGTGAGCAACAATCCCTAATGTTTCCAGCCGATTCCAAGGGTGTCGGCATTTCCAGCTTATTTTTCCCGACAGGCATTCCGTTGCCTTTGGGGGGGAAATGCATCGACAATACAATTTTTCCCCACCCTTTTGACAGGGTAACTGCCGTTTTCAAGATTAAGCCGCTGTAAAAAAATAATATGGCTGTTGAGTTGGTTGGAGCGGCATAAGGAGCCGTAACGAAATAGATATAAATGGCCATGTTATTTCGTAACGGCTCCTAATGTTTCATCAATTCATGATTGCCCTTTAAAGCGATATCCCACTCCTGATTCGGTTACAATATAGCAAGGTCGCGAGGCATCTTTTTCAAGTTTATGACGGAGATTGCTGACATTGACCCGCAGGATATGGGGCTGTTCCAGATAGGCAGAGCCCCATATCTGTTTGAGAATCTGACGGTGCGTCAGCACCTTTCCGGCATTGGTGACCAATAGTCGCAATAGGTCATATTCCGTGGGGGTCAATGATATTTCTTCGCCTCGCATCAGCACCCGCCGCCGGGCCAGATCCACTTCCAGTTCATCGATTCGATAGACAGGCTCCGGAGCCTGTTGCAAGGAACGCCGTAATGCAACCCGGATGCGTGCCAGCAGCTCACCGACGCCGAAGGGCTTGGTCAGGTAGTCATCGGCACCTGCGTCCAAGGCCTTGACCTTGTCGTCTTCCCGGTCGCGTACGGAGAGAACGATAATCGGTACCTGCGACCACTGCCGTATCCGGCCAATCACCTCCACCCCGTCCATGTCCGGCAGTCCCAGATCCAGCAGGATGAGCTCCGGCTTCGTGTTCACGGCCGCCGCCAGCGCGGCACGGCCGTTTTCGGCCTGATACAGGGAAAATTCGCCGTTGTCGAGCGCTGTATGCAGGAAACGCTGGATCGCCGGCTCGTCATCAACAATGAGTATGCGTGGCAGATTATTTCCCATCAACACTCCTTGTTTCCTGCTCTCGTTGTAATGGCAAGCGGAGCGCGATCCGCAGTCCGCCGCCAGATCGGTTTTCAGCCCATATGATGCCACCATGGGCCTCGACAATCCCCCGGCAGATAGAAAGTCCCAAGCCAGTGCCGCCGCCTTTCCCTTCCGGGACCGGTATGCGGTAAAACTTATCGAACACCCGCTTCAGGTCGTGGTCGGGAATACCGGGGCCACGATCAAGGACCTCGATGGTCAGCCAATTCTCATCGATCCGTGCTCGTATCTCCAAGGAACTCTCCACCGGCGAATATTTCAAGGCGTTATCAAGCAGATTGACCATGACCTGGGTCATAAGCACCATATCCATGGGAACCAATGGCAGATCGGGGGCAAGTGTCACCGTCACGCCCCTGCCATTCAGCCGCTGGTCGAGTGCGGCCAGCGAACAGCCCACCAAATCCTGCACATCGCAAAGTTCAAACTGCAATTTTAACTCGCCAGCCTCCAATCTCGTCATGTCGAGCAGGTTGCCGACAAAGCGATTCAGCCGTTCCGCTTCGTCCCAGGCGCCACTCAAAAGCTCCTGACGTTGCTTGTCACTTACCTGCAGGTTCTCGTCACGGAGGCTGCTCAAGGCGCCGATAATTGACACCAGGGGCGTCCGTAGGTCGTGGGAGATGGAGTTGAGCAGTGCCCGCTCAAGGCTCTCCCTGGCTTGCAGGATCTGGGCCTGCTCTGCCTGCAGGGAGAGATGGACCCGTTCCATGGCCAGTGAGATATGGGTGACAAAGGCGTCGAGGAGACGGCGATTTTGCGGCGAGCGATAGTCGGCAGCCTGTTCCAATTTGACCCCCAACACGCCGAGAAAAGAGGCCGTCGTATAGAGCGGCAGATAGAGAAGGGCCGCCGAACTGAGCGTCTCGGTCCCCACTCCGGCGGGCTGCCAGTTTCGGAAGGCCCAGTCGGCCACCGCCAATTCCTTCATGTCGAGGAAGAGGTCCTGGCTGATAGCCATGATCTTCATCTGTTCCCCTTCCGGAACCAGAAGGGCAAGTTGCGCGTTCAGGGCCTCGCTGATATTTTTGAGCACGGCGTCCATGATGGCGTCCATATCGACGGCCGCAGCCAGATCGCGGCTCAGGGCGTAGAGGCTTTCGGTCTGCACCTCGCGCTCCCGCACGACCTCCAGCCGTTCATTGGACTTTGCCACCAGGGTGCTGATGACCACCCCGACCGTGAACAGTCCCAAAAAGGTGAAAATGTACTCCGAGTCGGCAACAGAAAAAGTGAAACGGGGAGTAACAAAGAAAAAATCAAAGGCCATGACGCCTAGAGTTGAAGTAAGAATGGCAGGTTTCAGGCCAAGGCGGACGGCGGCCAGCACTACCGCCAACAGGTAGATCATGGCTGTGTTGGTCGGTGACAACAGTGGTCTCAGCAGGGTGGCGAGCACGGTTGTCGCGCTCACCAGCGCCAGGCTTGCCAGGAACCCGGACCAAGGGAGTTGCTGCTTGGCCTTGGTAATCTGGCTGCCAGGTTTTATAGGCGCCGGCTCGATGCTGACGACATGGACCTGGATGGCCCCGCTCAGGCGGATAAGCTGATCGACAATGGGAGGACGCAGAAACTCACGCCAGCGCGGCTTGGTAGGTTTACCGACCACGATGCGGGTGACGTTATGGCGCACGGCGTAGTCGATGATCGTCTCGGCGACCTTGGCGCCGGTCACGGTCGCCACCTGGGCGCCAAGGCGTTCAGCCAGTCGCAGGTCGCGCCAGATCCGTTCCCGGTTTTCCTGCTGCTGAGCGCCAAGGCTCGGGGTCTCAATATAAATTGTAAACCAATCCGCCTTCAGCTCATCGGCTAGACGGCGGGTGGTGCGGATCAGTTTTTCGCTGAAAGGACTGCCGCTGGCGCAGACCAGAAGCCGCTCAGCCACTGGCCAGGGACCGGGGATGGACTGCGTCTCCATGTAGGCCCGCATCTCGGTGTCAACCCTTGAGGCGGCGCGCCGGAGCGACAACTCACGGAGGGCGATGAGGTTTCCGGCTTTGAAAAATTTTTCCGTGGCAAGAGCTGCCTGCTCCGGGATATAGACCTTGCCCTCGCGCAGGCGCTGCAGAAGGTCATCCGGCGGGATGTCCACCAGACGGATTTCCGCCGCCAGATCGAGCAGGCGATCGGGCACGGTCTCGCGGACAACGACGCCGGTAATCTGGGCCACGACATCGTTGAGGCTCTCAAAGTGCTGGACGTTGACCGTGGTATAGACGTCGATGCCGGCGGCCAGTAGTTCTTCAATATCCTGCCAGCGCTTTTCGTGCCGGGAGCCGGGGACATTGGTATGGGCCAGCTCGTCCACCAGCGCGATCTGCGGCTTTCGAGCCAGCACCGCATCGATATCCAGTTCCGGCAGCCGCACCCCCTGATATTCGATGGCGGCCTTGGCCATGACCTCCAGGCCAACGAGAAGCGCATCGGTCTCGCTGCGGCCATGGGACTCCACATAGGCCGCCACTACATCCCGGCCATCCCGCCGCCGCTGGTGGGCTGCCTCCAGCATGGTGTAGGTTTTGCCGACTCCGGGGGCGTAGCCCAGAAACAATTGCAGTCTGCCCAGCCCGCTGTTGCCAGCCTCTTCGGCATTGGCCAGTTTCAGCATGGTCTCGGGAGATGGACGGCTGTCGTTCTCAGTGTTCATGGCTTCATTGTATCTAACTCCAGGTTTATGGCAAGGACATTTACCCGGGGTGCGCCTATAAAGCCGAATTGGCGGTCTTCGGTGTGAGCGGTGATGACGCGGTCGACCGTCTCCTCACTCAGCCCGCGCTCAGTAGCGATGCGGCCTACCTGGTGGCTTGCGGCCTGCGGCGAGATATGGGGGTCGAGGCCGCTGGCTGAGGCCTGCACCAGGTCGGCGGCAACTGGCCCGGTTACCCCGGCAGCACGCAGCCCTTGCAGGCGTTCGTCAACCGTCTTCAGGTAGGCGGGATTGGTGGGCCCGGCATTGGAGCCGCCGGAAGCCAGCGGGTTGTAGCCAAAATCAGTGGTGGCTGAGGGTCGTGGCCACAGGTATTTCGGCTCGGAAAACGGCTGGCCGATGAGGGTGGAGCCGACCACCTTGCCCGCAGGGTCGGTGATCAAGCTGCCTGCAGCCTGTCTCGGAAAGATGACCTGGGCGAGGCCGGTAACCACGGCGGGGTAAATGCCGCCGCAGATGATGGTGAACAGGATGAGCATGAGCAGGGCTGGTTTTATCTCTTTCATGGTGGAATTCCTTAGTCGTTGGTTGTGATCAGATGAACAGGCCGAGACCGAGATCAATGACCTTGATCCCGACAAATGGGGCGATGATGCCGCCGACCCCGTAAACGAGCAGGTTGTAGATCAACATTTTCTCGGCCGGCATGGGGCGGAACTTGGTGCCCTTCAGCGCCAATGGCACCAACATCGGGATCACGATGGCGTTGAAAATGACCGCCGACAGGATGGCGCTGTATGGGCTGGCCAGATGCATGACGTTCAGCGCTCCCAATTGCGGATAGATGGAAAGGAGCGCCGCCGGGATTATAGCGAAATATTTGGCAATATCATTCGATATGCTGAAGGTGGTCAGGTTGCCGCGGGTCATCAGGATCTGTTTGCCGATCTCGACGATATCGAGCAACTTGGTCGGGTTGCTGTCCAGATCGATGATGTTGGCGGCCTCGCGGGCCGGCTGGGTGCCGGTGTTCATGGCGACCGCCACGTCAGCCTGGGCCAGGGCCGGGGCATCGTTGGTGCCGTCGCCGGTCATGGCCACCATGAAACCGGCATCCTGATAATCCTTGATCATGCGCAGCTTGTCCTCCGGTTTGGCCTGGGCCAGGAAGTCATCGACCTGGGCCTCGGCGGCGATGGCGGCGGC
>CAISPV010000056.1 GCA_903887485.1 uncultured Desulfobulbaceae bacterium
ATTTGAACTAACAATTTAGAAAAGGACTCGTTCTCCATGGTTCCCTCCTTCTTGTGATATATCAAAAAGATAAGAACCATTGCTTATTTTTCAACACTTAACGGGAACAGAGCCAAAAAAAAAGCACTTAGCGGATTACCGTTAGGTGCTTTTTCTTTTTCTGGCTAAAGTTTGGTTAAAGAAGATTGTGGAAAATCCTCCCAGAAAAGAAAAAAGTTTCAAGATGGAGAAAATTGTTTGGTTTTCTGTTATTGGAAACGGTGTCTGGCTGAAAAACATTGGTATTCAGGTACCATTTGACGGTATAAAGGTACAGGCTCTGTACGGGGCTGGTTTTGAGAGAGGATGAGGGTTGCTCTGTCCTCTGTTTCTTTTGCCATGAAATTATTACAGCAAGACGGGGGGAATAATGAGCGAAAAAGATGTAGGAGAAGCACTTGTGCAGGTGATCCGGGATCCACAGGGATCGGCCAGTCAGGAGAGTTTTGCCAGGGCCATGGAGTTGACCAAGGCATACGCCGGTTCAGGTTCGACAACCCATTTCAGCTCTGTTGCCCGGCTCTTTTATGATTTGTTTGAAATGTTCGAGACGGGTGCGGATCCCCGGAAAAAATAGACGCAGCATTCATTTACTTTTGCTTGTGAAATTGAAGGGGGTTAGTTTTTATCTATCTGATCCCCTTTCTCATACGTTAACCGGGCGATACCTAGCCTGGGATTAAGGAAAAAATGGACATTAATATCACCCAAGACCCTCCGGCCGATGTCTTCCAGACCAAGAGAAAATATCGGCGCATCATCCCGTATCTTCTGGCCCTGATAGTCTGCGCCATCCTGCTAGCGGTTTTCAAGGTAATTTCTGGCTCGGCCCATGGCGATCTCCTTGAAAACATTGCGCTTGTTTTTTTTGTGGGGCCGGCCTTGGTCTTTTTCTATTGTGTCGAAAAACTCCATGACTATAAAACGCTTTCACTGCAGCAGGAAAAGGAGATAGAGGAATTCTGCCGGCAGGATCATGATATTGCTGCCTATTGCGCCAAGGTAGCGATGATGGGCAGAAAAATGGTCAAGGCGGAATATGATGCCTGTAAATCGCAGATTGAAGATCGGTAGGTGAATCAAAAAGGGTTCTTGGGAGTCATTCCCTGTCGAAAAAGTCCGGGCCGCAATTCATCCCCAGCCAGAAAGGTATCCAGCTCTTCCTGATCATAAAAGGCCCGTTCAAAGAAAAGCCCTTGGGCTGGGGCTGTATGCTGTGTGAGAATAACCGGCTTCTGCAGAAAATTCTGCACCTCTGCCACTGCAAGCTGCCCCTTGCCAACTGCCACCAACACCCCGACAATCCGGCGCACCATCTTCCACAGAAAATGTGACCCCACGATCCGAAACAGGATTAAATCCTCTGTGGCCACGATTTGACAGGTATTGACCATGACCAGCGGCGATTTTTTCTTCACCACCTGCCGGTCGGTGAAGGATGTAAAATCATGCTGTCCCACCAGCAATGAGGCCGCCTCCTGCATCCGTTTCTCATCCAGTGGTTCCAGAACCTGCCAGACATAGTCCCGGCCAAGGGCCATTTTATGTCTGGCAATCCGATAGCAGTAGCTCCGGCCAATACAGTTATGCCGGGCATGAAAACGAGGCCCGGCCCGTTTGCATTCCAGGATAACAATATCGCCTGGCAATAATGCATTTAATTTCTGCCTGATTTCCTGGGGAGGCAAGTCGGTCTGGGCCTCCAGATGGGCGGTAAAATGCAGTCCATGCACTCCGGCATCGGTGCGGCCACTGCCCTGCACGTCCACCTGAGCGCCAAAGAGATCTGTGGCAGCCTTGAGCAGGCTGCCCTGAATGCTTTTGGCATCATCCTGTTTCTGCCAACCGCTGTAATGGCTGCCGTCAAACTCCAGGGTCAGCTTGAATCGTTTTGCATGGATGCTCATCTTGATTAACTCCTTGATTTTACGTCTATGCCTGCAGCACCGTTCGTTCGCCATTGGCATGGCGCAGACGATGGGCAAGAGTACGGGAAAGGGCAGTGATCAACACAAATGCCAGTCGTTTGTGCTCATCGGCCAGTTGATTAAAATGCTCCAGGGTCAGCATGTACAGATCGGTATCCGTGTGGGCAATGGCATTATCACTGCGGGGACGGCCATCGAGAAAGGCCAGGCCGCCAAAAAAATCTCCCCGACCGATGGTGGCCACATGATGCAGTTGCCTGCTGCCACCAACTGGCGCCATGATCCTGACTTCACCGCGCCGGATCAGATAAATTTCATGCCCCAGATCATCAATGGAGTAAATAGTCTCTCCGGCCTTGAAGGATCGTTGTTCCAGACGCTCCTCCAGATCGATCAGGGTTTCATCCTTGCGGCCCTGAAAGAGTTCCATATCCTGTAATCGCAAAAGCACCTCTGTGTCGACCGGTGCCTTTACATCTCCGAGCAGGCGATCCTCCACCCATTCAATGGCGGTCTCAAGAATCGGAAAAATCTTCACGGTCTCGCTGCCATTCGTCAGACCAGTCTGTTCAAAAAATTCCCGCAGATTATGGCCATTCGGGAGCTTCTCACGCACGTTACTGAGCAGCAAAAAGGCGCCGCGCTCAGAGAGCATATCCCGCACCTGGATGAGCATGTGGACCGCCGTGATGTCCACCGACTGCACTAGGCGCAGATCGAGGAGGACATAATCACGGTTCTTGATCTCTGGTTCCAGGGTAGAATAGAGCTCATAGGTGGTGCCGAAAAAAAGGCTGCCCTGCAATTCAAAAATGATAGCCTTTTCACCATTTTGCTCGATCATGCGCCTCTCGGCCTCTGATCTGGACCAGGTCGATGAGCGCTGATGGATAAAGGACTTGTGCCGCACTACCGATCCACCGACCTGTTCACGGACAAAAAGCAGGATGGACATGGCAACACCGGCTCCGGAGGCGGCAATCAGCCCCACGGTCAGGGCAATGGTGACCACCGTAAGCACCACCGCAAAATCAAGGACCGTTCCCCGTGACTCCAGGAATCGCAGGGGCTCCGTATCGATCATGTGCAGACCGATAACAATGAGGATACCAGCCAGGGTGGCAATGGGAATCCAGGCAATAACACTGTTCAAGGCCAGCGCCGCCACCAGCACCAGAAGGCCTTCCATGATCCCGGAAACGCGCGTCTGGGCGCCGCTGCTCAGGTTGACCATGGACGCGCCCATGGTGCCGGAGCCAGGCAGGCCGCCGATCATGGACGAGGTGATATTGGCCAGCCCCTGGGCGCATAATTCACGATTGGGCTCATGACGGGTCCGCGTCTTCTGGTCGATCACCACACAGGTCTTCAAGGTGTCAATGGAGAGCAGGGCGGCCAGGGTCAGCGCGCTGCCGAGCAGGGCCCCGATCTGGGCAAGCTTCAACTCACCCAGGTCATGCCAGCGAGTGACAAGGGTACGGAGATACCCTCCTTCCGCCGTACCAAGGGTTCCCAGTATCAGCTTGTTATCAGCAAGGGTCATCATCGACGGATCGGCAGCGGCCAGCCCGAAATAGGTCAACAACCCGGCACAGATGCCAAGGATCGTGCCGGGAACCGCCTTGGTAACTTTCGGTCCGAGCAGGGCAACGATCACGGTTGCCGAGCCCACCCCGATACTGCGTAGATCCCACAACCCTGGATCGACAACAACCTGCCACCACGACGTATCAGTGGCAGCGCCCAGAAAATTCTTGATCTGACTGGTGATAATGATGATGCCAACGCCGCTTAAATAGCCGCTGACCACGGTATAGGGGATGTATCTAATCATCCGGCCAATCCCGAGAAAACCAAGCAGGATCTGCACCAGACCCGTTAATATCCCCAGCACGGTCAGCAGCAGCACAATGCTCACCGGGGTAACACCTTGTTTGACGAGCTCAATGGCAAAGGCTGACAACACCGCTGCCGCCGGGGCGCAAGGCGCACTGATCAGACGGTCGGTGCCGCCAAAAACCGGGGCAATCAGGCCGATCGCGGCAGCGCCCAGAATCCCTGCCAGGGCGCCAAATGCCGCATAGTGCGGACTGATTGCCGAATAGACAGTGACCCCAAAGGCCACCGCCGCCGGCAAGGCCACCAGCATGGACGCCAGTCCGCCCCAGAAATCCCCGGGGGCACGCAATTTATTCAAGAGGGCGGACACCATGACACCTTCCTTTATGGATACCTTAATGATGCTCTGGTTGTACCTGATGAGACGCATGTGCTTTTACAGGAGGTATAGGTCATATATGTCTTATATGACCTATACCTCCTGTAAATCAGAACCAACGAGATAGTTTGTTCGTTATCTGTCCTGCCGGCGCAGGATTCCATTTCGTGTTCCGCAGGTCAATAACGGTTCGGTGGTCAAGAAGACCCTGTTCCCAGGATTAGCACGGCTTATCTGTTCCCCCTTTTCGGTGCGCATGGCCATGACCGTTAATTGCATCACCTCAATTCCGGGCAACATATATTCGATCACATCCCCCGTCTCGAGAACGTTTCGGGCCTCAACCAGCGGATGGTCGCCCTCAACCCTGATCACTGCCACTGGCAGCACCGTCTGCTCCTCACGGGAGGTATGATAGACCATCTCGTCGCTGCCGGGACGCTGATCAATAAAGTTCTCGGTGGTGCCGCGGGTGCCGGTCTTGGCGATTTCATCCCTGAAGATCGGAGGCAGGGCAATGGCCGCAGGCTCACGCCAGGCCTCCGGTGGAAGGGCGGCCAGAAAATCGAGGGCCGCACGGTAGATCCGCACCACGCCGCCCACATAAAAGATCGACTTCATCCGCCCTTCAATCTTCAGGGAGTTGACGCCCGCTGCCACCAGTTCGGGCAGCCGCTCCAGGAGGCAGAGATCCTTGGAGTTGAAGATATAGGTGCCCCGCTCGTCTTCTTCCACCGGAAAATACTGGCCGGGCCGTTTCTCTTCCGTGAGCGCGTAGCTGTAGCGGCAGGGATGGGCGCAATTGCCCTGATTGGCGTCCCGTCCGGTCATATAGTTGGACAACATGCAGCGGCCGGAATAAGAGATACAGAGGGCGCCATGGACAAAGATCTCCAGCTCGCCCTGCACCTGCTTTCTGATCTCGGCAATCTCCACCAGTGATAGCTCGCGGGCAAGGTTGAGCCGGGAGACTCCCTGGGAGAGCCAGAAGGCCGCCGCCGCGTAATTGGTCACATTGGCCTGGGTGGAAAGATGGACGGGAAGGTGCGGCACCACCGTGCGGGCCCGCATGAGGATGCCGGGATCGGCTATAATGAGCGCATCGACGGCGATCTGCTGCAAAAAGAGCAGATACTGATCAAGGTCGACAAGGTCCTGATTATGGGCCAGGATATTGATGGTCACATAGACCTTGACGCCCCGTTCATGGGCATAGCTGACTGCCTCGGCCATGGCCTCGGGGCTGAAATTTCCAGCCTTGGCCCGCAGGCTGAATTGCCTGCCGCCAAGATAGACGGCATCAGCGCCATAATGAATGGCGGTCACCAGTTTTTCAAAGGTTCCAGCCGGGGCCAACAGCTCCGGTATAACCGGAACGGCCCCATTGCCGCTTTCTTTTTTAGCCATGGTAAAGTATATTTCAGAGGTCAGAATGTCAGGTAATCGAGGATATTCTTTGATTACCGTAAGCAATGCAGGAATGCAAGGAGTTCGGTGAAGAAAAGACAGATTGGCATCGCCATGAGCGGCGGGGTAGATTCCACCGCCTGTGCCCTGCAACTCCAGCAACACCATGACGTTCATGGATTTTTCATGCGGCTGGCTGGTCCCGATCTGGCCGGACAGGAACAACGGGTTCGCGCCGTGGCCGATCAGTTAGGGATCGATCTCCAGGTGATCGACCTCAGCCGTGAATTTAGCGCAACCATCCTCCACTACTTCACGACGACCTATCAACACGGGCTGACTCCCAATCCCTGTATAATCTGCAACCATACGATAAAGTTTGGATCCTTCATGGATGCCATCCTGGCTCAAGGTATGGACGCTATGGCCACCGGCCATTATGCGCGGATTGAGAAGGGTGGTGACACATTCCAGCTATGCAAGGGCAGCGATACGGCCAAAGATCAATCTTATTTTCTGGCCCGGTTGGATCAGCGCCAACTGAGTCATGTCCTTTTCCCTTTGGGTGAGAGCAAAAAAGAAGAAGTCTATCAGCTGGTGGAAGAACAAGGATTTACCGGTTTCCGGGGCCAGGAGAGCCAGGATGTCTGCTTTCTGGGGCCGACTCCGATCGGGCAGTTCCTGGGCGAACGCATTCCTCAGTCTGAGCAGCCTGGTAGAATTGTTACCCGAGAGGGGCAGGCGCTGGGCGTGCACCAGGGCCTCTTCCATTACACCATTGGCCAGCGCCGGGGATTGGGCATTGCCGACAGCAGCCCCTGGTATGTCACTGCGCTTGACCCCAAAACCAATACCGTCATCGTCGGCAAAGAGGAAGAGCTGTACCGCAACAGGCTGCTGATCCACCATCCTCATTGGCTGGCTGATCAGGCTCCAGAAGAAGGACAGATGTACCAGGTAAAAATCCGCTACCGGCATCAGGGCGCAGATGCCAGAATCAGCAAGATCGATGACCAGCAGTGGGAAATCCAGTTTGACAGCCCGCAACGGGCCATCACCCCCGGCCAGTTTGCCGTAATCTACGAAAGTGACAGGGTGCTCGGCTGCGGTGAGATCGAATGATACCCTCATCAGCCATAAACTGAGCATCAACGAAAAATGAAAAAAATAGCAATAACCACGCTTGGTTGCAAGGTCAACCAGTATGAATCCGCCGCCTTCCAGACCGGCTTTGAGGCGGCTGGCTGTGTTATGGCCCAGGCCAAAGAGGCGGCGGATATTATTGTGATCAACACCTGCGCCGTGACGGCCAAGGCCGGGACCCAATCCCGGCAGGCGGTGCGGCAACTGATGCGTAGGCATCCCGATGCCAAAATCGTGATCACCGGCTGCTACGTGCAGATGGCCGCCCAGGAACTGGTGCAGATGGTGAACAAGCCCGTCTGCATCGTCGGCAATGGCAATAAGGACCGTCTGGTGCAGGCCGCGCTTTGTGATACCCCCTGCGATCTGACCATGCTCATGGGCCGGATCTCCCAGAAAAAAGAGATCTGCCGTCTGCCGGTCCGCCATTTTGGTGATCGGACCCGCGCCTGTCTCCGCGTCCAGGATGGCTGTCATAATTTCTGCACCTACTGCATTGTCCCCTATACCCGTGGTCCCAGCCGCAGCCTGCCTCTCGCGGAAGTCCTTGATCAGGCCGCCATCTTTGCCGCGGAAGGACACAAGGAAATGGTGGTCACCGGCATCCATGTGGGGCAGTATGGCAAAGACCTGCCGGACGGAAGCGATTGTATGGCCCTGATGCGCGGGCTCTGCCTTGCCTACCCGGATATCCGTTTTCGTCTGAGTTCCATCGAGCCCATGGAAATAAGCGACGAACTGCTCACCCTTATGGCCGGGCAGAAAAATTTCATGCCCCATCTCCATATCCCGCTGCAAAGTGGTGATGACACCATCCTCACCCGCATGAATCGTGGCTACACCACCCAGGAATTCCAGAATACAGTGGAGCTATGCAGAAAAAGGCTGCCGGATGCGGCCATCGGCATTGATGTCCTGGTCGGCTTCCCAGGGGAGACTGATCAGCACTTTGCCAACACCTGCGCCCTGCTTCAGGAGCTTGACTGCACCTATCTCCATGTCTTCCCCTATTCCCAGCGACCGGGCACTCTGGCTGCTACCTTTGACCAGCAGATCCCGCAAGCGGTCAAGGAAGAACGGGTGGCGCAGCTGAGACAGCTGGATGCAGACAAAAAAGGACTGTTTTATAAAAGGTATCTGGGCGCTACCCGGCCGGTGCTGGTTGAATACAAACGTGATCCCGATGGCAACCTCAAGGGCTTTACCGACAATTATATTCCAGTCAGTTTCCCTGGTCACCGTTCTCTCATGAACACCATCACTGCGGTCACCCTTACGGCCGTTTCCGCAACCCAGGTAAGTGGCAGAATCGCAGAGGGCAGTCATGCAAGGTGAGATAATAGCCATTGGTAATGAGCTGATCTCAGGGCGAATCGTCAACACCACCAGCGGATTTGCGGCCCAACACCTCTTTGCGGCAGGATATGAGATCTATGCCATGCATACCATCGGCGATTCCCCGGCCCTGATTGGCGAGGCCTTGAAACGTGCCATCAGCCGGGTTGATTTCGTCCTGGTCACGGGTGGATTGGGCTCAACCGACGACGATCTGACCACCGAGGCGGTAGCAGAGGCCCTTGATAGACCGACCATCCCTAATCTGGCTCTTCTCTCCGAGATCCGCAATCATCTTGATGCTATCTCCGGCAGCCCTATGAATCCTCTGGAGAAACTGGCCTGGTTGCCACAGGGGGCAGAGGCCCTGACTGTCCAGTCAAGGATGTCCGGCTACCAATTGATCCACGACAACAAACCGATTTTCTTTCTTCCCGGCGTGCCATCCCAGATGCAGACCCTGCTCCTGGAACAGGTCCTCCCCCGGCTGGCCCTCTGGAACCATGACAGGCATCTTGTAACCTGTCAGCGGCTATACAAGATCTTTGGCATGTCTGAGGCCGAGATCAACCAGCGGGTCGTCGAACTGGCCCTGGATCAAAACATCCATATCGGCTACTACCCGGTTTTTCCGGAAGTGCATTTGAGCTTAACCATGCGCACTCCTGCGGGGAAGTCAGGAGATAATCCTGTTCCCCTCTTTGAGGCCGCATGCACGGCGATAGAAAAGAGCCTGGGGGATGCCATTTATGGCAGTGACCAGGACAGCATGGCCTCGGTCATCGGCCACCTGCTCAATGGTGCAAACCTGCGCCTGGCGGTGGCCGAATCATGTACCGGGGGCATGATTGCTCAGCTATTGACCAGCATCTCCGGCAGCTCCCGCTATTTTCTGGGGGGAGTCATTGCCTACGCCAACAGCATGAAAACTGCCTGTCTCGATGTGAGCGAACACCTGCTGGCAACCCATGGCGCTGTCAGCAGGGAGGTGGCTGAGGCAATGGTCATTGGGGTCCGGGATCGAAGTCACGCCGATGTCACCATTGCCGTGACCGGCATTGCCGGTCCTGATGGAGGGACGATAGCAAAACCGGTTGGCACTGTTTACATCAGCATGGCCACAAAAAATAATATTCAGACCAAGCTCTTTCTTTTTACCGGCAACAGGCAGCAAATTCAGGAGATTGCTGCCAAAACAGCCCTTGACCTTGTCAGGAAATATCTGCTACAACGGAACGGTAACTAAAAAATCCCAGTTGTTCTTATATCCTTTGTCCACTTCCAATAAAACAGACTCCAAGGAGAACCTTCATGGCGGCACCAGATATCGCAAAAAACAAAGCAGACAGCGTTGATAACGCTATCAGCCAGATTCAACGTCAATTTGGCAAGGGCTCTATCATGCGGCTTGGCAGCCATGAGACTGAACCTATTCCGGTGATCCCCACCGGAGTTCTGAGTCTCGATATCGCCCTTGGGGTTGGTGGGTTTCCCAAAGGAAGAATTTCGGAGATCTATGGCCCTGAATCTTCCGGCAAAACGACCCTGGCTCTGCATGTTGTCGCCGAGGCCCAGAAACGGGGAGGGAACGCCGCCTTCATTGATGCGGAGCACGCGCTTGATACCGCTTACGCTGGCCGTCTGGGAGTAGATATTGACAACCTGCTGGTGTCCCAGCCGGATTTCGGGGAGCAGGCCCTGGACATCGCCGAGATTCTGATCCGTTCCGGCGGTATCGATGTGATTGTCATTGATTCAGTGGCCGCCCTAGTGCCTAAGGCTGAAATTGATGGGAATGTCGGTGATTCTCATATGGGCCTGCAGGCACGGCTCATGTCCCAGGCCATGCGCAAATTTACCGCGGTGCTTAATCGCAGCAACACCATTCTTATCTTTATCAATCAGATCAGGATGAAAATCGGGGTCATGTTCGGCAACCCGGAGACCACCACCGGTGGTAATGCCCTGAAATTCTACTCTTCTCTGCGTCTTGATATCCGAAAAATCGCCACCATTAAAGAAGGGACGGATAACGTCATCGGCAATCGCACCAGGGTGAAAGTGGTGAAGAATAAGGTCGCCCCACCGTTTAAGACTGCGGAATTTGATATTATCTATGGTGAAGGGATTTCCAAGACCGGAGATCTTCTTGATTTGGCAGTTGAGGAAGAAATTGTGAATAAAAGCGGTTCTTGGTACTCTTATCAGGATGAGCGGATTGGCCAGGGCCGGGAAAATGCCAAAAAATTCCTTGCCGATCACCCGGAGATGTTTGCCGATATCGACAAGAAAGTGCGAATGGGTTATGGCTTGGCCGCTGAAACTATCCAGAAACCAGAAGGACAGGAACAGCAATAATCCGCTCACGTGAGAGCTACAGAATCGCGGCTGAAGCCATTACCTGCACTGTTACCAGATCAGGTTCTGTTCGTGCTGAGCTTGTCGAAGCATAAAAGCCCTTCGACAAGCTCAGGGCGAATGGGATAATGTGGATTGTCTTATTCCCTGATTCTGGCAATGATTCTGGTGGTGGAGGTCTCTGTTGTGAAGGGAATCCTCACCACCTTGCCGCCATTGGCCTTTACTTCGCTGGCTCCGACAATGGCATCTTCCTGCCAGTCTGCTCCTTTCACCATGATCTGGGGCAGAAGAGCAGTGATCAGGTGGAGCGGGGTGTCGTCGCTAAACAGGACAACGGCATCCACGCAGCCCAGCGCCGCCAAAACCCGCGCCCGTTGGGACTCCTCATTGATCGGTCGATTCTCACCCTTGATTGAACGAATAGAGCGATCACTGTTCAAACCAACCACCAGAAAATCACCCTGCTTCCTGGCCTGTTGCAGATACTCCACATGTCCTGCATGCAGGATATCAAAACAGCCATTGGTAAAGACAATCCGCTGCCCTTGCTTTTTCCTGAGTTCCACAATCCGGGTACACTCGGCAAGGGAAACGATTTTTTCCTGGTCATCAAAAGGATAGCAGGCCGGGGCCACGGTATTAAAACGTTCCCGTAATTGCTGTTGTTTCTGGGGGTCAAGGGAGATCGTGGCCAACTGCTCTTCTTCACCTGCTTCCAACAGAATTTCTCCGGCCGGGTCAATGATCAGGGATTGGCCGCCCAGTTTAAGGTCATTGCTCATGCCGCATCCGTTGCCGGCAATCACAAAGGTCTGGTTTTCTATAGCCCGCGCCTGGAGCAGGGTGCGCCACTGCTCAATCCGCGCCAAGGGCCATTGTGCAGAGACAACCAGAAGATTCGCGCCCTGCTGACATTGAACTTTAGCTGTTTCTGGAAAACGCAGGTCGTAACAAACCAGTCCGCCTACGAATCCTGATGCCGTCGCCACAGGTCGTGGTGAATCTCCTTGGGTTAGCCATTCATCTTCATGCCAAAATGAAAAAAGGTGCTGTTTGCGTATCTTGCCTTGCAGACCGTCACTGTCACTAAAAAACAGGGTATTATAAAGCAGAACTCCCCGCTCATCATCAACCCTTTCCGCTAAAGTTCCCGCCAGCACAATATGATAGAGGGCTGCAAGCTCCCTTAATTGCTCAAGAAGCCAGGGGGTTTTTCGGCTGAGTTCGCCCAGTTGTTTATAAACGAAGCCGGTTGCCCACAGTTCAGGCAAAACCAGGATCGTTCCGGGAGGAGGTGGATTTCTCTGTAATGCGGCCCTAAGCCGGTCAAGGTTGACAGCAGGGGCAGCAGGAACGATTTCAAATTGAAAAAAACCTGCCGAAAGAAAGGAGGGGGATTCAAAAAGCAAAGGAGGATCCTCAGGAGTCATATGGGGGCTGTTATCTGGAGCAGGGCTTTTTTCACAAGCTCGGCCACGGAAAAGATCTGTACTTGTCCCTGTTGGTACAGGCGAACCTGACTGGTATCTGTTGTCAGTGGCAGCAATATATCCTGACTGACAACGGCCCGGAGGCGACCGAGCGACCATGCCGCCAGGCCACGTACACCTCCGTCTTCTGATTGCAGATATGGGAGCAGATCGGCAATCACGCTCTGCGAAATCAGCATTGCCGTCCGTCGCTCTGCTAGTCGGCCAATCCCCCAAAGCAGACCACACTGTAATGATGGCAGTTCCAGAAAATTTCCATCCTGATGTTCAAGGGGGCCATCAGGCCGGAGATAGGAGATGAGCATATGAAGATATTCGTCGGCCAAACGATCATGATGCAACATGATCTCAGCCATTGCCTCCGGCGCTCCCCAGCCAATTCCTCCAGACTCGTCATTGAGACTCCAGAGCAAACGCCGCATCACAATCCTGGCTGCCTCCATATCCTGATCAGCCAGACGTGGTACGACTTGACCAAAGACACTAATGGCATGCCAACGCACCGTCTCTTCAGGACGAGACAAGGCGGAAAAAAGAGGAGCGACGAGATCTTTTTCTGCATATTTCTGTACTTCACGGCTGATACGATCAAGATCTGCGGAGGCCAGAAGGGTAAGCACCTCCTGTTTGATTTTTCTGCTGCTCATTGTTCCTGGCGAATTATTTGACCGGCACAACAAAGACCCGCTTGGCAAGCTCGGTATCAAGGAGAAACAGGCCGCTGGAGTCCTTGCCGATGAGCCGTAAACGATCAACAATTTGCCCCGCTGTTGACTCTTCCTCGACCTGTTCCGTGATAAACCAGTTGAGGAAGGCCTTGGCGGCATGATCCCGGACATCAAGGGCCACATCAATGAGATTATTGATTAAACTGGTTACATGCTGCTCATGAGCCAGGACCTGTTCAAAGGCCGCCAGGGGAGTCTCCCACTTTTCTTCCGGTTTGGCAATGGCCTCAAGCCTGGCCTTTCCACCGCGCTCATGGATATAATCATACATCTTTATTCCATGAAACATCTCCTCCTGAACCTGAACACGCATCCAGGAAGCAAAACCGGACAGACTGATTGATTGAAAATAGGATTCCATGGCCAGATAGAGATAACTGGAGTACAGTTCTGCGTTAACCTGCTTGTTAAAAGCTTTTTTCATTGCTTGGTCTCCTTGAAAAGTGTGATGGTTTCTGGGTGTTCCTTCTTTTTATTTGAGGGGGATTTGCTTATTTATCAGAGAATAATACCGGTTCAGGCAATGGCAACGACGCGGGAGCAAGAAAAAATGACAGACCAGGAATTAATGAGAGCGGCAATCCACTTGGCAAGAGAGAAAATGGTGGCTGGTGCAGGCGGTCCTTTTGGCGCGATTATTGCACTGGACGGTGTTGTGGTCGCTCAAGGCTGGAACCGGGTCACCTCCAGCAATGACCCCACAGCCCATGCGGAAATAGTCTGTATCCGTAACGCCTGCGCTGCCCTGCAAACCTTTGACTTGACGGGTTACGAGCTCTTTGTCAACTGTGAGCCTTGCCCCATGTGTCTGGCGGCTGCCTATTGGGCCAGACTGAAGCGGATTGTGTACGGTGCGGACCACAACGACGCTGCCGCTATCGGTTTTGCTGATGCCTTTATTTACACAGAGCTGGCCCTGAACAAAGACAACAGGAGCTTACAGATGCAACAACTTATGCATCAGGAAGCCAGGGATGGACTCAGACTCTGGTTGGATCTGGAACAAAAAGTTCTGTATTAAGGGGCGTTGCTGAGGAGCTATGTGTAAGGAGCCGTTCTTGCCATATAAATATGGGACAGTTTTTTCTAACGGTTTATGTCTCCTGATCATCCAGCCGTTTCATTCCTTCCATCAACATTCCCATAAAACCACCAATAACCTTATGCCGCATTTCCTGATGAGACAGCCCTTGCACAAAATTGAAGCGGCCCTTTTTGAGGGCAAGCACCGCAAAAAATGCCTCCTGGTCATCCTTGCCATCAAATATGGCATAGACCAGCTCACCCTCATTAAACAGTAACTGCCCCTTGTGTTTACCCGCCTTTATCTTCAAAGAGCCTGTTTTCTGATTTGAGTTGATCATCTGCAACAACTCAATCGGGGGAATTTCGGTAAACTCTCCAACCATGCCGGAGGAAAGCTCTTCTGCCCGCTGTTTATTGATCGTCGTAATCCTGCTAACCAGCAACTTGTAAAAGAAGCCTTGCAAGGCTGGAAATTGCACCTGCATATGGTGAAAGTTCTTCTTGCTCAACGTTGCCAGCTCCGTGGGCTCCATCGCCATAATCGTTGTGGTCACGGTTTCGCCTGACAGCAAACTCATTTCTCCAAAAACATCTCCCTTGCCCATCTCAGCCAGAGTCACCCCAGCTTCGTCCATGACCTCTACCCGTCCGGAAAGAATGATGTACAGATGGTTCCCCACATCCCCCTTCTGCAGAATCGGGAAACCCCATGGGCATTTCTCTATTTGCAGCAGAGTCACCAAATCAAGAAGGTCATCATCATTGAGGGGCTGGAAAATTTGAATCCCCCGTAACAGACCGGCAAATTGCGAGAAATTTTTTGATTGTTCTTTACGTTGAGCTGCCACCAGCAACTTCATTGGGACTGTGGTAAATTCTTTTTCCTGCTTAAACTCAAAACAAATACGTCCACTACAGCCACTACATTCAAACTGCGATTTCTTTTTTGTTCCTTGCAGATAATGTTCGTAGGCCACGTCTTCCGATACCAGATGGATAATATCTTGAGCCAGAATCAGGCAGGTTGACTTGATCCCCGGCAGGCGCATCAACCCTCCATCGACGTAGATCTCCTCTCCCACATTATACAGTGGGCAATGTCGATCTTCTGTAATGATAAAAACACCGTTACGAAATTGCATTTTGCGTCCGGACAAAGAGAGAGAACGGTCAATTTGACCCAGGTGGAATCTGGCAATGTGACTAAGCCGTTGGAATAAAATAACTGTTACACTTGTATGCCAAGAACGACATAAGGAACCGGTCGCTTGTGCGCCGGGGTGATCCCTGTCGCGAGCAAGACTATAAGACTATGCCATTCATGACCGTTGTAACAAAATGGTCGGGAATGTAACAGTTATTTCGTAACGGTTCCTAATCAGAGCGGCCAAACAACATATAAATGACCAAAGCCAGCACGGCTACGCCGCCAAAGATTACTGGCAGCAGCTTGTTCATCTGCAATATGCCACCCACAGTCAGGGTATGCATGTAGTCAGTGCCACTGACCCACCATACCACAATAAAAATAAAGACTATGATCAGATCCCGAAATGCCTGCTTATACAAAAGATAAACAACCAGCGCGACAAAAGGAACCAGAAACCAGGGATTGGTAAACAATCCCGCATAATCCACATCCTTGACCTGTTGCTGGAGGTGGGTGGACTCAATCCAAACCAGAACTCTGTTAAAGAAATCATTCATTTGATTTACACCCCTTTTCCTGTTCGCTTTTTTGCAAATTCACTTGAGAGCGATTAAAAACCTGGATGGCACAATAGGAGCCGCACATGGAGCACGCTGGGGTTTTGTCACTCCCGCCTTCATGGCGAAAGCGGGCGGCCTTTTCCGGGTCCAGTGACAGCTCAATCTGTCCTTTCCAGTCCAATTTGTTCCGTCGCTCAGCCATCATCCGGTCACGCTCCATGGCCCCGGGCACTCCTTTCACCAGATCTGCAGCGTGGGCCGCGATCTTGGAGGCGATAACCCCTTCGTGTACATCGTCGACATTAGGCAGCTTCAGATGCTCGGCCGGGGTCACATAACAAAGATAATCAGCGCCGGCTGCCGCGGCAATAGCCCCGCCGATTGCCCCGGTTATATGATCATAGCCGGGCGCAATATCGGTAACCAGAGGCCCCAGGACATAAAATGGCGCGTTTTTACACATCTTTTTTTGGAGCAGGACATTGGCGGTGATCTGATCCATGGGCATATGGCCCGGCCCTTCGATGATCACCTGCACCCCGGCATCCCAGGCCCGTTCGGTCAATTCACCCAGGTTGATCAGCTCCTGGACCTGATTGCGGTCGGTGGCATCGGCCAGACAGCCAGGACGGATCCCGTCACCAAGGCTCAAGGTAACCTCATGCTCCTTGAGGATGGCCAGGAGATCATCAAAATACTCAAACATCGGATTTTCTTTGTTGTGATGGCTCATCCACTCGAGGGTAAAGGAGCCACCACGACTGACAACCCCCATGACCCGTTTCTGCTTATTCAATCTCTTCTGGAGATCACGATTGATCCCGCAATGGATGGTCATAAAATCAACACCATCCATTGCCTGTTTTTCAATAACCTTGAACATCTGGTCAACGGTCACATCCACAATCTCTTTTTTGTCCCGTTCCACTGCCTCGGCCACGGCCTGATAAATCGGCACGGTGCCGAGTGGCACCGGACAGTTGGCGAGGATTCCCCGGCGCACCGCATCCAGATCGCCGCCCATGGAGAGATCCATGACCGTATCGGCGCCCGCCTTGACCGCCACCCGCAATTTTTCCAGTTCTTCTTCAAGGCTGGCAATATCCCGGGAAGAACCGATATTGGCATTGACCTTGGTACACGTATGCTTTCCTATTCCAATAATTTTTTCAAAATCATGATGCCGATTTTTAGTTATGGCAATGGTTCCAAGCGCTACACCCGCCATTAATTGTGCAACGGGAAGAGACTCATAGCGCGCGCAAGCTTCAAACAAAGGGGTGACAACACCATTACGCGCGTCCTCTCTAATACTCATAATTATTCTACTCCTTCCAAGGGGAATAAATCAGAAAATCGGGGTGTCAAGCCGACAAGTCTTGCCAAGTCAGGTTTATCTAACATGACGATCAACAAACAGTTCTCTTATTATATATACTGTCTTTGCATAGTTCTCAAGTATCTCATTGCCGATATGCTTTTTCCCATTCTGGAAAATAACAAGCCACCATCTTTTTCAGATACCCAAAAATCTTTAAACTGTGTATTCTATCTGTGTAAGGTGTCGTTCAAAAATAGCTGTAACATGATCATATCATGAATGGCCCCTGATATTAACGTGAACAGGCCTTGCCTGTTCTTTCTCTTTCCTTTACTTATATCCATAATTATGAAAATCGCATCGATGTACGCAAAACACAGTCCCTTTCCAAGACCTGTTCGCCTGATTCGTTCAAATCATGGCTTTACTCTCATTGAACTGCTGGTTGTTCTCATTATCATTGGCATTCTGGCGGGATATGTCGGACCAAAGATCATGGGTCATCCGGAAGAGGCCAAACGCACCATGGCCGCTGTGCAAATCACCAGCCTGGAAACAGCCATTGAGTCTTATAAGCTTGACAATGGCGTTTATCCCTCCACCGAACAAGGACTGCAAGCCCTGGTTGAGGCCCCAACCACGGGCAGACTTCCAGCAAAATGGCGCACTGGTGGTTATGTTGCCAAAGGAAAAGTTCCTAAAGATCCATGGGGCAACGACTATATCTATCTCTGTCCTGGAACTCACAGTGACTTTGATATTATCTCTTATGGAGGTGACGGTCAGGCCGGTGGGGAAGGTGATGACGTGGATATCACCAACTGGGCAAAGGAATAGCGGGTGGCCTGGACAAGTGTGATGGATCGTCTCAAGTGTGCAATCATCACGTCAATGTGTCCTTAAAATATGTCCGTGTTTGCATCTACCCCTCCTGTACCGCATGGTCGCTTTGCAAACCAACAGGGATTTACCCTGTTGGAGCTGATCATCGTCTGCCTGTTGATTACGGTCAGCCTGGCATTCAGTGTCCCTAATCTCCGTCAGTCTCTGGTTATTGATCAGCTTGCCGCCAATTCGCGAAAGGTCATGGCCTTGATCAAAGAGGTCCGCAACCTGGCAGCGCAAAAGCAGCAACCCTACTTGATCTACTTTGATCTTGATCGAAAAAAGATATGGTATCAACAAGATGTTCCCGCATCAAAGGAAGAAAAAAAACACGACAGCCCTCACCCCAGCATTCAGTTCCCCGCGTCTGTTCACATTCAGGATCTCCAGATCGGAACCGCGGAAAAGAAAACGTCCGGAGAAGTCGTCCTCTGGGTCAACAGGCAGGGATATCTGGAGCAGACCATCCTCCATCTGGCCGACGACCAGGAAAATGTCATCAGTCTTAGTCTTTCTCCCTTTTACCGCACGATAAAGGCCCATGACACCTATATTAGTCTGGAGTAAAAATTATTTTTCTTTCGTGCCCGGATTTGCGCATAAGCATGGGGGATTCACCTTGCTTGAAGTCATGATTGCCATCTCTCTGCTCGCCATTGCCCTGACCACCCTGTTTGGCTCCCAGTCGCAAAGCGTCTCCCTGTGTTCGACCACCAAGTTCAACACCCAGGCACCATTTCTGGCTCAACTGAAGCTGGCAGAATTCACCAGAGCCACCGAAAGACCAACCTCCGATAATGGTGATTTTGGCGATCAATTTCCAGGGTATCAATGGAAAATAGAGACCGAAGATGCCAATCTTGAAGCATCAAAAATACTGAGCAAAGTGGGAAACACGCTCCAACGGCTTACCCTGACCGTTTCTTGGGGCAACAACCGCTATACATATGAGATTAAAAGCTATCTACTTAAAAAGACGGCAAGTTAAAAGCCGTTACGAAATAACCATTATATTTTTATCCATTTCGTTACGGCTCCTGATACCGGTTTTATTACCCCGATGATGACATTGTTTTCTGACAACGGCCTGATGCAAAAAAGATCGTACCGAAGCAGCGGATTTACTCTTCTTGAGATCCTGATGGCGATTTCCATTCTTGCCATTGTCGTCTCTCTGGCATATGGCTCATATCGGGCCACCTTTCGCATTATTGACAGCACCGAATCACAGACGGAGATATACAATAAGGCCCGCATTGCCATGGATCGGATAAGCACCGACCTTGGCTCTCTGTATCTGGGGACAAGCGGTTTTCTCCAAGGAAAACCACAAAATCTTGGTAACAGAGAGGCAGATACAATACAGTTCACATCCACCGCCCATCTTGTCTTGAACAGGAAAGAACAAGCAGCCGGATATGCTACCATCGGCTATACCGTAGAAGAAGATCCCGAGACCAAGGGCTTGCGCCTTTTTCGTCAGGACGTGGCCTTTCGACCCGTTGAGGGCGAAGCACCTGAGACCAGGAAAGGATTGCTCCTCTGTGATGGCTTGCAGGAAGTCAAGTTTTTCTATCATCGGAACAAACAGGACAAGCAGGACAACTGGGACAGCAAAGAGATCGAGAAGGCTGATACCAAGGCGCGTAAGCTGCCCGACTGGATTGAGATCAATCTTCTTTTTATTGATCCTGTCGTCGCCGACAAACCCATCTGGTTTTCAACGGCAGTCACTTTTCCCGGCACCGATCCAAGCGGAGTAAAACCATAAGATGCCGTCCTTTTCTTTCTTCTCTGCCTTCTCACCCATAAAAAACAATCGAGGCATGGCCCTGCTGATTGTCTTGACCATCATCAGTCTGATTGTTGCTCTCACCATCCAGTTTAATAAAAATATGCGCCAGAACCTTCTGGCCTCGGGAATCCAGCGCAACAGTGGCAAGCTGGAGGTTATGGCTAGCTCTGGAGTTAATTTGGCCATGGCAGTCCTGATAAAAGATGCAAAAGACAATGAGTACGATTCGCTCCAGGAGTCATGGGCACTTTTGGCCGACGAAGATCTGTCCAAACTTTTTGACGCTGGTTTGCTGACGATTAAAATCATCGACAACAGTGGGAAATTCCAGGTCAACAGTGTGGTTCAGAGCAAAAACCAGCAACCTGATGGTAAGAATCCACCACAGATAAGCGAGCAAGAACTGGTTGCCCGCCGTAATATCCTGTGGCGATTGCTCCGCCAGGAGCCTTTTAATGTGGAAGACAGCGTCGCCACAACTATTATTGAATCGCTCATTGACTGGATTGACAGCGGAGATGGTGACGGGGAACAGGAATATGGCGCCGAATCCAGTTATTACCAGTCTCTGGATCCGCCATACGCTTGTAAAAATGGCCCGGTAGAGTTCGTTGAGGAACTTCTTCTGGTGAAAGGGTTCACTCCCGAACTGCTCTTTGGTACGGAAAAACATCCTGGCCTGGCCGCGTTGCTGACCGCCCAGGGGAATGATGGACAGATTAACATCAATACCGCCGACCCTCTTCTGCTTCAGGCCTTGCATGAAGATATGACCAAAGAAATGGCTGAGGACATGCAGGCGTTCAGGGCAGATAAAAAGAATAAAGACAAACTGGCCTCAACAGCATGGGTTGCCGAGGTTCTTCCTTTCTTTACCGGACAAAATACGTTAAAGAATATAACAGTAAAAAGTCAGTCGTTTACCATCTTCTCTCATGCCCAACTGGACTCTACGGAAAGAAATATCGTGGCCACCGTGCAACGAGAAGAGAAGCAGAAGATCACTCTCCTGAGCTGGAAGGTTGAATAATAAAAGTAACGACTCAGGTGGATAGGCCGAAGGTTGAAAGTTTTTAGGGACAAAGAATGTGTAATCTACTACACTCAGAGCTTTTGAAATGGCGGAAGCGATGATTGATATACTTCAGTTTTCAGCCTAACTACCCGAGTAGTTATAAATAAAAGTTGAATAACCAATGAGTAGTAAATTTCTTGCTATTGACATCAAACACGACTTGCTCACCGCAATCGTCTTTACTGTTGACGCCAAAGCAATGCACATCATCGACCAGACGATGGTGATAGTTGCCGACCGGTCCTTTGAAGAGGTATTGATGGAGTTGAGTCAGAAGATTGATTGTCAAGAGGCATCCTGCCATATTGCCTTTGAGGCCGAGTCTTTTTTCTATCGCAATCTCTTGTTGCCTTTTACCGACACGAAAACCATCGATAAGATCCTGCCCTTTGAGCTGGAAGAAAATACTCCGGTAAAAATAGATCGACTGCTCATCGATGCAATGATTGCAAGGGAAGGGAAACAAAAAAGTCAGGTCATTGCCGCCATGATTGATCGGGATCTCCTGGCAACGCGACTTGCAACCTTGCAGGCGCTGGGAATTGATCCGGAAACGGTGACTATCTCCGGCATCCCGATCGCCCTTCGCCTGACTCATACCCCTGACCTGCCTGCAGATTTTCTGCTCCTTACTCTTGATCTGCAACGGGCAACCTTTATCCTTGTCCGTTCGGGTCACATCAGCGTGATCCGTCCTCTTGTTTTTGACCCAGGTCTCCAGGCTGGTTTCCATGTCGATCAGGACAGCAAGAGCATTAAGGTTTTTCGACCAGAAAACAGTGAGAACACCTTTCAGGCATTGTGCATTGCTATTCAACAGACTCTGCAGTCAGTATTTCACGCCGGTGAGCTTGCCGTTTACCTGAGCGGGCCTGTTGGCGCCTTGCCAGGGACCGCAGACCGCATCCAGGCCGGTCTCGGTAATATCTGCCAGAGCTGCACCCTGGTAAGTGGTGTCCCGACGGTCATGGATGCCCCAGTGTCGCTTGCGACAGGGATTGCCCCGGCGGAAGAGCAACCAACGCAGGAGCAACCGACGGCCATAGACAGTCTGGTGCCGCCATTCATGCCAACTCAAGATGAAAAATGGTTAGCTGGCATTATGGAAGATTCCGTAAATCTGGGCTGGCAGATTACAAAAAACTGGAAGGGCTTCAACTTCCGTAAAGAGGCCTTTGCCACCAGAAAGTCATTCACCGACAGCAGAACACTGGCATTTGCAATTGTTCTGCCTCTGATATCAGTCGTTCTGCTGTCAATCCTTTATGTCTGGGTTGATTATACCAAGCTTCTTAAAAAACAGAACGAACTCAACGCCCAGATCCACGCGGTATTTGCGGAGACCTTGCCGGAAATAACCCGAATTGTTGATCCCCTCCAGCAGCTTCAGGTCAAGATTCGTGAGACCAAGCAGACTACCATGGACAAGGATGGCACCCTGCCGGCAATGACCATTCTCGATATGCTTGCCGAAATATCGGCAAGCATCCCGGGGACACTGGATGTCCGTCTGGCACATTTTGTCGTCGATGACAATGGGTTGCGTCTTAAGGGCACCACCGACACATTCAATACCGTGAATGCAATCAAGAAAGGGCTGGAGCAATCTCACGTTTTCAGCAATGTTGAAATCAGTGCGGCCAATCTTGATGCCAAAAGCTCAAAGATCCGATTTGAGCTGAAACTGACCATGAAAGGTGTATAACTCATGACAGTCTTGACTTTTCGCAACGCCATCCAGATGGCTCTGGGTAAGACCGGCTTTAATAAACTGGAAAAACGTGAAAAACGCGTTGTTGTAGTTGGGGCTATTTTGTTTGTTTGTTTTGCCTTGTTTCACTTTACAGTCTCTCCCCTGCTCCAGGCTCGGCAACAGACCCAAAAGGTATTGATCCAAAAAAAAGAGGATATCCAGAAGATTCGTCAACTCCAGGCAGAGTATCGTCAACTTCAGAACCAGGCGGTGAATATCCAGAACAGGTTGCAAAAAAGGAGCTCCTCTTTCACCCTTTTTTCTTTCATTGAAGAGCGAGCCACCAAGGCCAATGTCAAGCAACTGATCAACTCCATGACCCCTTCAACCTCCGAGGGTGAAGGCCCGCTGCAGGAGTCCCGGGTTGATCTCAAACTGGAGAAGATATCCCTGCAGCAATTGGTGGATTTTTTACAGCAGGTTGAATCAATTGACGATGTTGTCATGATCAAACGGATCTCGATCCAGGAAAACAGTAAAGAAGAAGGCTTATTGGATGTGGTGATGAAGATTATAACATTTACAAAAAAATCCTGATTATGACCTTTTTGCAAAATACCTTCTGGCGTTGGTCGCTTTATGGCATCTATGCCCTACTGCTGGTCGCAATTTTGCTCTATCTCCGTTTTCCGACGCAAAAATTCAAGACCTTCTGCGCCCAGGTTGTCAGCCAACACTTTTCTGGCTATGAGAACTCAATCGAGTCGTTAAGGTATCAGTTTCCACTCACTCTGGTGGCCAATAACCTGCGCCTGCAAGCCAATAATCAAGCAGCGAAAGATGTCATTGACCTCCCCAAAGTTACTCTTACTCCCAGCCTCAGTGGTAAAGGCAAGACCTTTTCCATCTCCATCACTGCTTATGGGGGAACACATCAGGCTACCCTGGTACTTGATGCCCATAACACCTTTACCCTGCCCAAAATAGAGATTAATGGCCTTGACCTGGCCAAACTGCCCTGGTTACAGGCACAGACCGGACGAGCCATAACCGGTCTGCTCACGGCCCAGGGCAGCTATTCAGGACAAAGCGGACAGGACATATCCAAGGGAACAGGGCAGGGCACTGTCTCTGTCAAAAACGGAACCTTCGAGCTGCTCGAGCCAATCCTGTCCCTGAAAAACATTGATGTCGCGAGTGGTGAAACGCTCATCAAGCTGCAGGAGCAGAAGATGCTGCTGACCAAAGGGAAATTCAGTGGTAAAGAGCTGGCGGGCACCTTTTCCGGCCAGATTGATTCGCTGGGCGTAAACCTTGCTGCCATGCAACTTGACGTGAAAGGCGCTCTGGCCCCTCTGCCTGCCCTGATCAAAAAGAATGGACTGGCCCAGCCAGTATTGCAACAGTTGCAAAAGAATCATGCGACCCTTCCTTTTCAACTGCAAGGGACGATTGGTAAACCTGTCTTTCGTTTTGATTCTTAACATGGCTGAGAGAATGGTAAATCATTTCAAAAAAGTAATCCCTTTTATCATTATCACCATATTGGCGATAGGTGGGGTTGAAGCATTTTATCGGATTCCTTTTACTCGACTCATGCAAACAAGTCAGGCAATTAAGGTTCAAGATGCAGGAGCAAAAATTGCAGTTCCGGTTGCAAACGGGCAGAAGAAACATCCAGACTTCCAGACAATTCTCAAGCGGAATCTCTTTGGCCCTCCCCCGAAAGAAGTAAAAGCCGCAACAACAGCTGCCCCTGTTAAGCCTGTAGCTACGGCACTTGAGCTGAGCCTGGTAGGCACCATTACCGGGCCGCCCAATACTCGCCGCGCCATTCTCCTTGACAAAAAAAAGAAGGTACAGGATATCTATAATCAGGGTGATACGGTACTGGGGGCTTTGATCAAAGAGATCCAGCGTGAAAAAATTATCCTCAATGTAAACGGCAAAGAGGAGATGCTTGTTCCGGAAACTCAGAAGACAAAACCCGGTGCTGCGACAATCCCTAATTTCTCCTCGCCGATGCCACCGGCGGATATGGGACAGGTTCCTCCCCCTGAGGTACCTGTAGAAAGTGGGTTGGAACAACCTATGCCCATAGTAACCCCGGAAGCTCCAGAATCGGCAGATTCCAATCTACCTAACATCAACAAACGACCCAACACCAATAATCCACCTAACACCAATAATAATCAGGAAACGCCATGAGTTTGATTCATCTTTCACCAATCTCTTGCCATCGCAAGGCGCTTTGTCTGCAAATTGTTGTCACCCTGCTGCTGCAATTTACGCCCTTGCTCTCCGCGGCTCAGGATGCGGAAACGAAACAATCGTCGACTAAAACATCACAGGATACAAACTCCGAGCGATTTATCACCATTGATTTTAACAATGTCGATATCCACCTGTTCATAAAATATATCAGTGAGTTGACTGGGAAAAATTTTGTGGTCGATAAGGCGGTGCAGGGAAATGTCACCATTATCTCTCCCACCAAGATATCGGAGGATGAGGCCTATCAGCTTTTTGAATCAGTCCTGGAGGTAAACGGGTTTACAACTGTAGAGGCTGGCGCCATCACCAAAATAATGCCGGCGGCGCGCGCGCTTTCCCAGAACATGAACACCCTCAACCATGGTGAACCGTCTCGATCCGAAGACAAGATCGTCACCCAGATCATCCCCCTGCACTACAACACTCCTGAAGAGATGAAAAAGGTGTTGCTCCCCCTTGTTTCCAAGACATCGGTGGTCATTGCCCACACTCAGTCGGGGATGCTGATTGTTACCGAAACCCTCTCCAACATCCAAAAACTGCTGACCATTATTGAAGCCATTGATGTCCCGCTCACCGATGAAGAGATTGCGGTGATCCCGCTTACTCACGCCTCCGCCACTATAACCGCCACTGCCGTCAATTCCATTTTTCAGCAAACCCAGGGTGCAAAAGCGGCCAATCCTCAATCTTTCATTAAAGTCGTGGGTTATGAACCTATTAACAGTCTTATTCTGGTGGCATCACCTGTAAATGTCACTCGGGTCAAAGGGTTGATAGCCATGCTGGATACCGAGATGAAGCAGAACGAGGGGAATATCCGTGTGGTCTATCTGCAGCATGCAACGGCCAAGGATCTGGCGACAGTCTTGACCGCCCTGCCTGGTCAACAGTCCAGTGATCCGGCAAAAAAAGGGGAGGCCCCGACCATCTCCAAAGATGTCAAGATCATGCCCGATACCGAAACCAACTCCCTGATCATCACCGCCTCCCGCACTGAATTCCAAGAGCTGGAAAATGTCATCAAGAAACTCGATATCCCCAGACGGATGGTCTATCTGGAGGCGCTGATCATGGAGGTGGATGCTGATTCTTCCTTTAATGTCGGAGTCAGCTGGATGGCGGGCGGCACCTTTCAGGATGGCACCGGGCAGATGCTCACCGGGTTTGGCGGCAGTGCCGGCTACAAACTTTCAGACACCATCCCTGCTACTCCTGCTGTTGCTGCTGTTGCGGCTACTGCTACGACTGCGGCTGTTGCGGCTGTTCCCGCTACTGCTGCCATTGGTCAGGGATTTTCTCTGGGTATTCTCAAGCAGGGCATCGAGATCGGTGGTGTCACCTTCCCGAACATCGGCGCTATATTAAAAGCGTTTAAGGGAGATTCCACTGTCAATGTCATTGCCACCCCGCAGATCCTGACCACTGACAACAAAAAAGCGGAAATCAGTATCGGCGAAAATACCCCTTATCTCACCAGAACACAGGCCGCAATTGATAGTACAGGGAAAGCAACTCCGGACACAAGTTCTATCGGCTATCAGAACTATGAATACAAGGATATTGCGACCAAGCTGACCATCACCCCCCAGATCAATCAGGCCGACATCCTGCGTCTGGAGATCGCCACCGAGGTCAGCAAGCTTAAGGCCGGATCCGCAGCTGATAAACCCACCACCTTCAAACGCACCGCCACCACCACCGTCCTTGTCAGAGACAACAATACCATTGTTATCGGCGGCATCATTGGTCAGGACGATACCGAAGGTGAGTACAAGATTCCGCTCCTGGGCGATATTCCGGTACTCGGCTGGTTCTTCAAGGAGAAAAACACCAGTCGAAAAAAGACGAACATGTTCATCTTCATCACCCCTCGGATCATTAAAAATCCTGGAGAGATGACCGGGGTCACCGATATCAAAACAGACATTATCGAAAAGGATCTCCCGCAAGCAAGGCAACTCCTGGTAAACCCGATTGACAATAACCACGTTATGTCTTTGATTGATCAGGGCTTTGAGCTGATGCAGAAAGGAAAATACCCGGAGGCCAAAGAGCTTTTCAATAAGGCCCTGACCATTGACTCGCATAATTCATACGCCCAATTTAATCTTGGCGCTATCAGTGAGCGGGAAGGCAATCCCCGGCAAGCGATCAAGCTGTACCAGATGATTCTCGATAATGCCAGCGCCCAGGCAACTGCCAATACCTCAAACCCCGACAAGGTGGATAGCGCTCTGCTGCAGGCCTGTAAGGAAAACATTGAGCGATTGCAGAAGACGCAACCACCTGTCAGGGAATCCAATAATCCATGAACCAGTTACAAAATATCCTAACAGAACGCTTTCACCTGCCGCCTGAGGCCTGGGACCAGGCCATGGAGAACAGGGAAGAAAAAGGCGGCCAACTGGTCCGAATTCTGATTAAACTGAACAACCTTGACGAGATTGACCTCCTAGAAACCCTGGGGCACCAGCTCAACATGGAGGTTAAGCGCACGCTACCCCCCGAGATTCAGACTGATTTTACCGCGATGATTGCCATCGCCTTCCTGAAAAAAAACGGTATGGTCCCGGTGGCAACACAGGATGACGCCTATATTGCTATCAATGACCCTTTCAGTTTTCAGGCATTTGACGATCTTTGCGCCATCCTGGGTTGGCACGGTGTCCGGCCCGTCCTGTGTCCAATGGCTGCCATTACCACCGCCATCAATTTTGCCTATGACATGACCCAGGATTCAGCAGCAGAGGTGATGCAGGACATTGACAGTGAAGATCCGGAGGCCCTTTTTTCCGAGATTCAAGAAACCGGAGATCTTCTTGATGATACCAGTGACGCCCCGGTTATCCGCCTGGTGAACCTCATGTTCTCCCAGGCCGTGCGTGATAATGCCTCTGATATCCACATCGAGCCCTACCAGAACAGCCTGAAGATCCGTCAGCGCCTCGATGGTATCCTCTATGATATGCTCAGTCCGCCCAAGCATGTCCAGTCGGCGCTGATCTCCAGGATCAAGATCATGGCCAATCTGAACATTGCCGAAAAACGTCTGCCGCAGGATGGGCGTATTGAGTTGAAGGTCGGCAATAAAGATGTAGATATCCGGGTCTCCACTCTGCCCACCTCCTTTGGCGAACGGGTCGTGCTGCGCCTGCTCGACAAATCCTCTATCTTGATTACCCTGACCGAGCTTGGCATGCCGGATGACCGCTTCATCCCTTTTACAGAACAGATCCATGCGGCCAACGGCATTGTGCTCGTCACTGGCCCTACCGGCAGTGGCAAGACCACAACCCTCTATGCGGCCCTGACCTCAATCAATAACACCGACATCAATATCATCACCGTTGAAGATCCCGTTGAATACCGGATCAGCGGCATTGGTCAGGTTCAGGTCAATCCCAAGATCAATCTCACCTTTGCCTCCGGCCTTCGTTCCATTGTCCGCCAGGATCCCGATGTCATTCTGATAGGTGAGATTCGCGATACCGAGACCGCCGAGATTGCCATCCAGTCGGCCCTCACCGGTCATCTGGTTTTTTCCACCCTGCACACCAATGATGCCGCCAGTGCTATTACCAGACTTGTTGACATGGGTATTGAGCCCTTTCTGCTTTCTTCGTCCATTAATGCCATCCTCGCCCAGCGCCTGGTTCGCATCATCTGTCCCTACTGTAAAGAGGCCTATACCCCCGACCGAGAAGCGTTGCTCAAACTGGGGATCATGCCAGAAGATGCCAACCGGCAAGTATATAGAGGAAAGGGGTGCGCGAAGTGTCACCATACCGGCTATAAGGGACGGTGCGGTATTTTTGAACTCTTGCTCATGAATCGCGAGATGAAACACCTGATCCTCCAGACTGCTAACTCCCATGAGATCAAGGATCTGGCCATTAAAAATGGAATGATCACCTTGCGTCAGGACGGCGCCATGAAGGTGTTTGAAGGCATCACCACCATTGAGGAGGTGTACAGGGTGTCCAAGGAGTAAGCGAGTGTATTGTTGTTTTTTAAGAACTGGATTGAAGTTTATCAATATAAACTCCCGCGCCGTTCCAGGACTCGTTGTAAACAGGCTGACAATTTGTTGTGCAGATGGCTGTCGGTCATGTTAGAAACCGTGCTATGGCTTCATTTAGTAAGCGACCTCTTACTGACAATTTTGTATTTTATTCTGCTGCTATCTCAACCAGATCATAACCAAGCGCTCTGGCCTCTCTCCTGATTTTTACCAACTTGTTGACATTGTTTCGCTGTACCAGATAATCCTCTCCCGGCTCCTTGTATCGCTCACCGTGCTTGATAACGATGAGCAATGGCAACACTTGCTTTTTTCGGCCCCAGTCTGTATCGCAGTCGCCTGTATTTGTCACGATAATATGATCCTTTTTTTGACAGCGGCCCAGCTGATCTCAATCATGATGCTCTTTAAGTGATGCCTTTTTACCGGGGACCTACCGCTCTTACGTTTTCCGGCGCCTTCATTGTTGAAAGTGGATGGCTATTCCCGGAAAAAACAATCAGAAATTCATGCTTTGGAACAGGAACGGATCGCATCTATCTGCACCCTGATGTCACATGTCGGATTGAATCCCCGGAGACAGGCCGGGGTTTCCTGATTCGCCAGCAACGAAGTTCAGCTACGGTGATCTGGAACCCCGGACCGATGATAAAGGCGGCAGCCATGGTTGATATGAGTGGTGAGGAATATCGGGAAATGGTTTGTGCGGAGGCCGTTATTGCCTGTCAGGAATTAGTGGTTCTGCGACCGGGGGAAAGGCTCATGTGCTGGCCACAGAGATTGTCGAACGGTTTGCGGGACAATTTTGAGACTTGACAAGTCATCTTGGAAAGAAGAAAAGGGGCTATAGATATTTTAGGTTAGGGTAGTTTTTTGGTATTCACATTAACAAAAGGGGGAGTATTCAATGAAAAAAATGATCAGGACGTTTGCCTTTGCGTGTTGCATTCTGGCAGCTCCGGCAGTTTCAACCTTTGCCAACAGCAGTGCGCAGAAGCCTGCACCAGAGGCGATAGTGAAGATGTTGCAGGAGGGAAATAGTCGTTTTGTGGCGAATAAATCTCTGCATCCGCATAGTGACACCCAGCGTCTGATCCAGGCGGGCAAGGAAGATCAGGGCAATCATGCCTATGCCACGGTAATCTCCTGTTCGGATTCGAGGGTTCCTGTGGAACAGATCTTTGATGCTGGAATCATGGATATCTTTGTGGTCAGGGTGGCAGGTAACGTGGTCGATGTTGATGAGGCCGGTTCCATTGAGTATGGTCTGCTCCATGTCAATACTCCGGTTCTGGTGGTGTTGGGACATACCCAGTGCGGGGCGGTTACCGCCGTTACCAGCGCGGTTGAAGGTCATGGTCATGCCCTTGAGCGCAATATCCCGCAACTGGTTGACAATATTGAGCCGGCGGTCAAAAAGGCTATGGCGGCCCATCCGGACAAGCATGGTAAGGATGTTATCCCGTATGCCATTGAAGAAAATATCTGGCAGGGAATTGATGAACTTTTCATGAGGAGTCCAGCTGTCCGGGAAGTGGTGAAAAGTGGCAAGGTCAAGGTTGTCGGGGCGATGTATGATGTGGGCACCGGTAAAGTTGAGTGGCTGCCGGAGGCCAAGGTGAGTGAAATTCTACAGAAGGTTGAGCAGAATCCGGCCAGAGCCATGGAGGCCATGGCCCAAGCTGGCCATTAAAGATCTTCCGGCCCGTTATCCGGCCATGAAGCGTTGCTTTATGGCCGGATTTTTATATTTCCTGATTCATGACTTAGCCTAACCATTTAACTGTTTTACAAAATTTTGTAATTGAGTGCAGGCTTGAAACAAGAGGGTACATGGTGCAGGTATGGAATGTGATTTTTTGATTATTGGGAGTGGCATAGCCGGGCTTTCCTTTGCCATACGTGTGGCCCGGTTAGGTTCCGTCATTATCATAACCAAAAAAAATGAAGTTGATACGGCGACGAACCTTGCGCAAGGCGGGATTGCTGCTGTTTTATCGGGAAATGATGCCACGATAAACCATATTCAGGATACACTTGCAAGTGGGGCCGGCTTGTGCCACGAGGATGTTGTCGCTCTGGTGGTGGAAAATGGACCGGAAAGGGTGCGGGATTTAATAGCCCTGGGAGTTGATTTTGTCAAAGATACTCAGGACTCATCGGGGTTGAATTTGGGTCAAGAGGGTGGACATTCCCGGCGACGGGTCGCCCATGCCCATGATTTTACCGGCAAGGAGATTGAGCGAGCGCTGCTCGAGAAGGCAAAGCAGAACTCCAGGATACAGATCCTCGAAAATCATCGGGCGATAGACCTTCTGATGGTGGCGGATGAGCGGAGTGAGAAGGGAGGGCCGACGCGTTATTGCGCCGGCGCCTATGTGCTCAATGACGAGAGGACGGTTGAGATTTATAAGGCCAAAGTTACCACCCTCTGCACCGGGGGGACCGGCAAGGTCTATCTGTACACCAGCAATCCTGATATTGCGACCGGAGATGGACTGGCAATGGCATTCAGGGCCGGGGCGGTGCTGGCCAATATGGAGTTTGTCCAGTTTCATCCGACATGTCTATATCATCCTAAAGCCAAGAATTTTTTAATTTCCGAGGCGGTGCGGGGCGAAGGCGCCATCCTTGTCGATCAGCATGGCCGTTCATTTATGGAGAAGTATGACAGTCGCAAGGAGCTGGCCACGAGGGATACCGTTGCCCGGGCGATCGATCAAGAGATGAAAGAGAGCGGGGCGGATTGTGTTTTTCTTGATATTACCCACAAAGACAAGGAGTTCGTACAAAAGCGCTTCCCGACAATCTATGGACGATGCCTGGAATATGGTATTGATATTACGAATGAACGTATTCCGGTAGTTCCCGCAGCTCATTATATGTGTGGCGGGGTGGAGACGGATACCTGGGGGAGGACGTCTCTTGACGGCCTGTTGGCCCTTGGGGAGACTGCGTGTACGGGATTACATGGTGGCAATCGACTTGCCAGCAACTCATTGCTTGAAGCCGTGGTTTTTGCGGAAAGGGCGGCTCATTATTGTGCTGAGAACTGGGAAACCCTCTCGCAAATGGTCTTTCCGCCAATAGAACCATGGAAGGCGGGCGAGGCCAAACTATTGAATGAGGAGATCCTGATTCATCATAATTGGGATCTTATCAGGCGTATTATGTGGAATTATGTGGGGATCGTGCGAACGGTCAAGAGACTGCAACTGGCAAAAAGGCATATGGATGGGATTTTTCAAGAGATAGAACAACACTATAAGGATTATTTTGTTACCCCTAATATGATCGAATTGCGGAATATTGCCCTGGTCTCTTTGTTAATCATTCAGTCGGCATTGACCAGGAAAGAATCGCGTGGGTTGCATTATCTTGTTGATTACCCTGAAGCGTTGGCGGCCTTTGCCCATGATACTCGATTTATGAAAAAAAAAGGTGGTCAGCCCGGAGAGATTGAGTTGTGTTGACCGCGACTCAGTTTGTATCGCTCCCTTTTTTGCTGGAAAATTGTAACAGCTTCCCCTTCTTTTCCTTTTTCGGCTGCGGTCGGCATTTGGCACAGGTTTGACAACTGTTGATCATACTGTGGATCCGTTGGAGTAAGGTTGTGCGACATTCCGGGCAGAGTTGGAGAATGATTTCCTGGTAGATGTCATCAAGGAGTTCCTGCTCCTCTTTATTTTCAAGTTCCACCAGGGCCTGAGCGATGATCCGGTCAGGATATTTGAGTTCTGCCCGGGTCTGGTCATGGCCGGCAATAATTTCGGTACGGCAATGATAGAAGAGTTCTCCCTCCTGAATGGTTAGGCCGCAGGAGTCACATTTACGGGTGCTGATATCGGGTATATCGATCATCGGGGGAGCCTCTCGCCATTTTGTCCAAGAATACGGTTTAGATGTTCTTGAATTCCCTCGGTATGGGCCTTGACATTGCCTTCTTTGGCCAGGGCAGGAATGGCTTTGGCTGCCACTGTATCCGGGAAGGCTTGGGGGTGAAAATCTATAATCATTCTGTCTTCTTCTGAAATTTCTTGAAATGATAGAGACAAAAGAGTTGTTTGCATGAGAACTCCTCTTTATACTGTCTCAGGGGTTCATTTGGCAAATCAATTAACTTTTCAGGAAATATTTATGTTGAACAGGCCTGGCGCAGTTCTTGTCGGCAGGATGACAGCGAGAGTCGATATCAGGAACAAGACCAGACAATAGGATTTTTCCATGCACTATGCACACGTTTGTCTTCACACCTTTGCCTATGTTCTGCCGCCAAGAGCGGTCAGTTCAGAAGAGCTGGAACAGCGACTGGCCCCGCTCTATGCGCGGCTTAAATTGCCTTTCGGCAGACTGGAGATGATGAGCGGGATCAGGGAGAGACGTTTCTGGGATCCCTGCACCAGGCCGAGCGAGGGTGCGGCCCTGGCCGGGCGTCAGGTGCTGGAACAGGCCGGTCTTGTCCCTGAGCAGATCGAGTGCCTGATCTTCACCTCGGTTTCAAGAGATATGATGGAGCCGGCGACGGCCTCTTTTGTCCATAACAGTCTCGGATTGTCCGCAAATTGTTTGTTGTTTGATCTGTCCAATGCCTGTCTCGGGTTTCTCGATGGGATGGTGATGCTGGCCAACATGATTGAACTCGGCCAAGTGCAGAACGGCTTGCTGGTGGCTGGAGAAACTGCTGAGGAGTTGGTTGATTCAACCATTGCCGCCCTCTTGGCTGATAAAACATTGACCCGCAAGTCGATTAAATCCGCCTTCGCATCCCTGACTATTGGTTCCGGTTCTGTGGCCCTGTATATGTGTCGGGCAGAAGAAGATATGCACCAGCCCCGTCTGATCCACGGGGCCTGGCGGGCTAATACGACGCATTCCCATCTTTGTCAGGGGAGTCAGCAAGGGCAGGCGACAACGCTGATGAATACTGCTTCCGAAGAATTGTTGCAGCGAGGTGTGGAGACGGCGCTGATGACCTGGCAGGCCTTTTCTGCTGAACCCGGTTGGCAGGCGGTAGATATTGACCGCTTTTTCTGTCATCAGGTCGGTTCGGCCCACGCCAGACTGCTCTTTGATTCTCTTGGCCTCGAGCCGGAGAAGAATTTTGAGACCCTGGCCACCTTGGGAAATGTGGGTTCGGTCTCGGCCCCCATTACTCTGGCCATGGCTATCGAGCAGAAGGTCTTTGGGCCGGGTCAGAGGGGGGCTATCTTAGGAATCGGCAGCGGTATAAATTGTCTAATGCTTGGTGTTGACTGGGGGAAAGGATGATGCAAGATCATATAACGAAAGAGCAAGGGGGGCTGTTGTTACGGTTGGCCCGGGAGACTATTGCCGCGAAGCTGGGCCAGAAGCTGGAAGGAAAAGGCGTTATTGCTGATCCGGCCCTGCAGGCCGAGTGCGGAACCTTTGTGACTTTGAAGATCGGGGGTCAGCTGCGGGGGTGCATCGGTAATCTGGAGCCTGTGGGCTCAATCGTTGAAGGTATCCGGCGCAATGCCCTGAATGCCGCCTTTCATGACTATCGCTTTCCGGAGCTCACCGCCGAAGAGCTTGCCCAGGTGCATATTGACATCTCCATCCTGACCCGACCGCAACCTTTGGCCTATCGTGATGGCGGGGATCTCATTGCCAAATTGCGTCCCGGTATTGACGGGGTCATCCTGAGACTGGGCCACTGTGGCGCCACTTTTTTACCGCAGGTCTGGGAGCAATTGCCGCGGGCCGAGGAATTTTTAGGACATCTTTGCCGGAAGGCGGGCTTATCTGAGACGGCCTGGGTGGATTCTCATCCTGAGGTAGAGGCCTATCAGGTCCAATGTTTTGAAGAAGGAAATTGAGATGAAAGAGGTGCAACTGAGTCTTGATCAGGTCAGCTCGATGCGGCAGATCTATGAGGAGATGGAGAGGGGATATGAGCAGGTGGCGGCCCAGTTGCAGTTCAGTTGTGACGGTTGCCCTGATAACTGTTGTGACTCCTATTTTCAGCACCATACCTTTGTGGAATGGGGGTATCTCTGGTTGGGATTTCGCCAGCTTTGCGAGACGCGGCAGGCAGAGATCCTTGAGCGCAGCCGCTTGTATAATACCGCCTGTGAACAGGCCTTGGCCCGCAATGAACGCCCACAGGTCATGTGTCCCTTGAATGAAAACGGCCGGTGCAGTCTCTATGCCCATCGTCTGATGGTGTGCCGGACGCACGGGGTTCCGGCTACCATGCAGCGGCCTGATGGGAAGCGGCTTGATTTCCCTGGCTGTTTTCGTTGTCAGGAGCTGGTCAAGAAGACATTTACCCATGAATCAGAGGCGCCACGCGCGGACCGGACACTCTTGCTGCGCAAGCTGGCAATGCTTGAAAATGAATTGATGGGAGGCAAGAGGCACCTCTATCCCCGGATAAAATTGACCATTGCCCAGATGCTGGTTAATGGGCCGCCCAGCATTGCTACCCCTCATTGTGAACGAGGGATGGGGGGAGAATAAAGAGAGGAAGGGAAAAGGTACAGGGAGATATCTTAAAAGAGCATTTTTGTAAATCGTTGATGGAAGGCGGTGAGATCTTCGTCACATTCTCCGCAGATCAGTCTGACGGGGCCCAGGATCTGGGAACTATCCTCTTCGGGGGTGAAACTACCATCAGGATTCTGGATATATTGAGTCGTGATAATGACGTTCTCAGCAACTTCAATAAAATCTTCATTATTGCCGCAAGATGGACAAGAGATCAGATTGACTGGCGGACGATCTTTAATCGGCATGGTGTGTTAATTGTGTAAGATGGCGGACAGAATATATTCAGGCAGAAGGCTGGGCTTTTGCCTGAATAATCCATCAATCGTTTTTGACAAAATCGTATTTGTTAGTGTGTGGTGGAAACCGTGGGAGAGATTTTCTTTCTGATTTTGGTAGCTACGGCATTAATTTTGGCTATGTTCCCTTTAAGTGTTGAAACTGCCCCAGAGAAATGGCGAGCAAAGACTCTGGTGAAATTTGGGGATGTTGCTCAAGAGAACGCCGCCACCCCAGATAATTCGACAGATACTTTGTGGCTACACCATGAA
>CAISPV010000057.1 GCA_903887485.1 uncultured Desulfobulbaceae bacterium
CCCGGATGGCCACTTGAAAATCCCCCACTTGCGGCCGGGTCAAAATCCCCCAGCGACAGCGCGTAACTTTTACTCTATTTCCTGAGAATCAACAATCTTATTCTCTTTTCATTCCTCAATTTCTTTTTTCCCCTTTCCTTGGGAGAGTCTGGTGGCGGCTTCCTTGAGCCGATAGCTTTTGCCCTCAAACTTCAGTAGATGTCCATGATGGAGGAGCCGATCAAGAATTGCCGATGAGGCTGCGTTATCTTTCAGTAAAAGCCCCCAATCTTCCAGGGGCCGGTTTGAGGTAAGGAGGGTACTTTTTCTTGTCGAATAGCGTTCGATAATTATGTTCAGCAAATAATCGGCGGCATCCTCGGGCATCTTTTTTCGGAGGAACAAATCGTCTATGATCAAGAGGTCCGCCTCAGAAAATGTTTTGAACAGCCGTTTTTTATTGCCGGTCTGGTTTGCCTCGAAGATGTCTTCAAAGAGTACATGCGCTTCCCGGTAGAATACCTTATGGCAAGATTGAATCGCCGCGTGGGCAATGGTTTTGGCGATGTGACTTTTGCCTGTACCGGGAGAGCCGATTAAAAGCACGTCATTACCGTCTTGGACAAACTTTGCTGTTACCAGTTCATAAATCTCCTTTTTGGGCAGTTTGGGATTAAAGCTCCAGTCAAAATCACTCAATGTCTTTAGTTCCTTGAGGCTGGACGCCTTAAAATGGCGCTGCCTGAGACGGGAAAAGCGGTAATCCAGCTCGTCCTGCAAGAGCTCGGCATAGACCTCTATGAATGGGGTGTTTCCCTGGTTGGCCTGCAGGGTACGGCTCTCCAGGGTGGCCAGCATCCCGTAGAGTCGAAGCGCTTTCAATTGCTTTTCAATTTCCACCATTGACATGCTCATACTGAAATCCTCCTTTAAATTTTATTCATTCACCCAGAGGGCAGAAGTCTGTTTAAATCATTCAGAGGAGATTGCCCCTCACCCGGTGGCCGCTCCGGCAGATACCCACAGTTCAGGTATTGACAGCTGTCTTTGGAAACACCTTGCTGTTTTACTGGTTCAGACCGTAAAAGAGGTCGTAAACCAACACTGATGGGATTGTTTTCCGGATTGCTTTTTACAGCCACAGGCGGCTTTTGAGGCGATTGCTTCCGCGATAGGATGATCTCCTGCTGTTTATCGGCCTTAGCTGCATATTGATCGAAAAACTCGCCATAGTCAGTTGCCGGACGAATCAACTCATGCTCCTGCCTGACTACCCTGGCAACATCAGCACTCTTTTGGGATCCTTTTGTTTTCTTGATATCAACCAGCCGGCAAAAGGCCTTGTAGCTGCGCAAGCCCATCTCAATGGCCTCAATGGCCGTCTGCTCAATATGACAGGCTTCATATCGTCGAGCCAGGTTCACTATGCCCTGCATCCGTCGCTGACCGATTCGACCTTGTTCCTCAAATAAAAGATCACACAACTTTCTGGTATTGGGACCGATACTCTTGGCTTTGTTTAACAGATAATCGGTCTGGCGGGAGGGATTGAAAATCCGATCTTCCGGATCCATCTTTACCTCACCGGCACGATGGCTTTTGCGGTGAGTGCGTATTTTTTCCATGCTGCGAGGATTGATGATCTCAATCTCGTCGGCATAAATCCGCACAATCACTTCCTGATGCAATGGCGCCGGCAGTGCCGAGTAATAGGACTGCCCAACCTGGATCGTTCCATCGTCCGATACTTTGCGTGTTTCCTGGCGAAAATACTGAAATCCGATCAATGGCAATGGACTCAAAAAGGGCTTCTCTTTCTGAAACATCTCCTCCACCTGACGCTTCATCCGACCATGTATCCGTGTTGCAGCCCACTTCTCTTCCCAATGGATCAGCCAGTTGTTTTGCTCATCGATCCCTTCAAATACTCGCCCCTTCAAGGCAGTGTTCTGTGTATGTTGGATGGCATTTTCGACGGTCCCCTTCCGATCAGGATCTCTCACCCGCGCGGGGTCGGCCGTCACTCCATAATGGGTCAACACCGCCATATAGAGCGGATTTAACTCCGGCTCATAAATATCAGGC
>CAISPV010000058.1 GCA_903887485.1 uncultured Desulfobulbaceae bacterium
CTGGGTCGTGGCTGGCTCACCGCAGTAACAGGGATGTAACAAGAGAAAAAATAAGGTAGCGATCCTATCAGGATCATAAAGAAAATTAGCAGTCAACAAGGAGCACGATCATGGAAAAGGCAATGACAGAAAAGAAGGGCGTAGGAATCTTCATGGCAATAATGGGTGGCATCGGTGCGGCCGTGGGATTGTGGGCTCTTGCCGCTTTGAGTTTCAGCCTTTCCAAGGCAGGGTTGAGCGAAGTAGTTCGGCAGTATATGGTTGCCATTGGGCTGATCAGTGAGCAGGCAACCTTGGTGGATTTCTACACCCACATTAAAGGCGTTGAGTACCTGGTCTGTGTCGCCTTCTTTGCCGTCTTTCCGGTATTTTTCAAGTATGTCAACACCCCGAAGGTTACGGTTCCCGGCCAACGCTGATAACCTTGTAGTACCTCCCTCTAAGCCCGGGTTCGCCCGGGCTTTTTTTTGTGCGCCCAGCATGGGCGCATTGTTGCTTGTGTTGGTCAACAATTGAATGGCTTGAATGGGCGGTCTGGAGATTAGTCAGGCCTCCGAAAATTTGGTGACGGTCTGGCCTGTTAATCCCGAGCAGTTTGTTGGGAAGGTCCCGTTCCGATCCATTGCGCTGGCAAAGCTCATAAAACCGGGCAGCGGTGAGTGTGAGTTCGGTATTCAAGACGGTGATGGCTGGGATGATCCACTTGCATTGTTCCAGAGACTGTCACCGATTATTTGATGCACTTTCTGCGAGTATAGCCACGGATTCCGCCTTAAATGTCTCCTCTGTATATCTTGATCAAGCGTCCGGTCTCGGAAGATGCAGGGATACGTTCTGAAACAGCATAGTGTTGCGGATGCAACACTATGCTACACATGTCGCTACAAGAGTGTAGCATAGTTATTTATGTCGCGACACTTTTTGTTTTTCTCCACGTTTTCTTTCTCGCTCTATTCCTTCTATTGCCTTAGTCCGTCGATTATCTTGTGGTTCTACGTAATATGCTGATATTAAACATTTTTTGTGTATCATGGTCGTTTTGTTCGCCGTCGGTCTCTAAACTATATTGATATATTTATCAGTAATATATTCAGATAGTTATGTCAAAATATTGCAAATTAACCCATTCGCATCTAGTTGTGTTGGCATGCGCTGTGCATTGATACCTAATCAAACGAGAACAACATCGTGATAATAACGAAAAAACAAAACCATAGGATGCTCACCATGAAAAACACAATGCAGAAACAAGGACTCGGACTTGGCGAACTTGATCAGGCAGCAATCGGTGAGGGATTCTCCCAGGCAGGTGTTGCAGTAATCCTTACCTTGGCAACTTTGATCGGTATCTGGGGCATCGCTTGTCTGATCGGCGGGATGAGCACCATGGGTGGGGTCATGGCACTGGGTCGTGGCTGGCTCACCGCAGTAACAGGGATGTAACAAGAGAAAAAATAAGGTAGCGATCCTATCAGGATCATAAAGAAAATTAGCAGTCAACAAGGAGCACGATCATGGAAAAGGCAATGACAGAAAAGAAGGGC
>CAISPV010000059.1 GCA_903887485.1 uncultured Desulfobulbaceae bacterium
CAGCCAGAAGAGGGCGTTGGCGATCAGGAAATTGCTCACCTCGCGGCGTCCATAGTTGTAGATGTAGGTCCCCCATTCCTGTTGCTCGCCTTTTCTCGGGTCTTCGTGTTCAAAGAGGGCGGTGCCGTCAAAGCGGCCCAGGCTGTGCTCGTCTTTGGGAAAATGGGCCGGAACCCAGTCCAGAATCACCCCGATATTGCTCTGGTGGCACTGGTCCACAAAGTACATGAAATCTTCGGGAATTCCGTAACGGCTGGTCATGCTGAAGGGGCCTGTTACTTGATAACCCCAGGACTCGTCGAGCGGATGCTCCATCACCGGCATCAGCTCGATATGGGTGAAGCCCAGCTTCTGGACATAGGGAATGAGCTTGTCGGCCAGTTCCCGGAAGGTGAGAAAGCGGTCAGGATCCGCCGGGTCACGCTGCCAGGAACCGGGGTGGGCTTCATAGATGGCCATGGGCTGGTCATAGGGTGAGGCGGCGCTTCGGGCCTGCTGCCACGGTCCATCCTGCCAGGTATAGCGGTCCAGAGGGCGGACAATGGAGGCGGTCTTCGGTCGCAGTTCGCCATAGAACTGAAAGGGATCATTCTTTACCAGGATGGCCCCATGCTGGGTACGGATCTCAAATTTATAGAGATCATTTTCACTGATGCCCGGCAGGAATAACTCCCAGATTCCCGAACCTCCCAGACTGCGCATGGGATGTACCCGCCCATCCCAACTGTTGAAATTGCCGAGCACCGAGACCCGGGCGGCAGACGGGGCCCAGACCCGGAAGATGGTGCCGTTTATCCCGGAACGAGTAGTCAGATGGGCGCCCATGTGGTCGTACAGTTCATAATGGGTGCCGAAATTAAAGAGATAACGGTCCTGCTCGTCCAGCGCCGGCAGAAAACGGTAGGGATCGTTGATGGTGTGCACGGTTCCATTAAAATAGGTGATCTGGAACTGGTAATTGTAGGGATCAAGATCGGTGTCAGGAAAGGCGGCCCGCGCAAGCTCCAGCTCGTACATGCCTTCATCGCAGGTTCTTTTCATGGGTAGGGAAAAGGCCTTGGTGACCAGGGTGACGGCGGTGGCATGGGGCTGAAAGGTGCGGATGATAACTGTCTGTTCCCTGTTCCCGGTAAAGTGGACGCCTAAAAACTGGAAAGGATCATGATGAGTTGCATGGATTATTTTATTTTGCTGTTCTTGCAGTTCGTTCATGATAGTTTTTTTTGGATGTTGGGAGTAAAAGATTCAGTCACGGTTCATGTCAGATTGTATCTCTTGACGACAAGAGGCCAGGTCTGATAGGATTCCGTCCATTAAATGATCTTCTTATTTTTTATCATACATCGAATAAAAAAAATTGAACAGAAATGAATCCAGAGAATAACGCCATCATTGATACCCTGACCGGTTCGTTTCTGATCTCCACTCCCAAGATGCCTGATCCGCGTTTCAGCGAGCAGGTTTTGTATATCTGCGCCCATAGTCATGAGGGAACAATGGCCCTGGTAGTCAACCGGCCGCATCCTTTTCTGACCATGGATAAAATCCTGAGAGGCGCCAACCTCCCAGTGCCTGCATTACTATTACCGCCTGTCTATAGCGGCGGGCCTGTGGAACCCGCCTCAGCCAGTATTCTCTTTACCTCTGACTATCAGGCGGAGCAGCAACTGGCGATCAGCACCACGATTTCTCTGAGCCGGGAGGCCAGGCTTCTTGAAGATATCGCCAGGGGGCAGGGGCCGGAGAAATATCTTTTTATCCTCGGCTATGCCGGCTGGGGGCCAGGCCAGTTGGAGCAGGAGTTGGTGGCGGAAGGCTGGCTGGTGGTGCCGGAGGATGATGCCCTGGTCTTTGATGTCCCTGATGAAGAAAAGTGGCAGCGGGCGGCGTTGCTATACGGAATAGATATCACCACCTATGGAGATATGATTGGAAATGCTTGATTATATGAGTGAAAGCTGCACATTGAAGGTTCCAGAGGGTCGGCAGGATAAAAATGGATGAGATGAAGCGGATATTCGAGTGTCAGCGTTGCGGCTATTGCTGTCAGGGTGAAACAACCGTCTCGCTTGACGAGAATGATCGGCGGCGTATGGTCGCGGTTCTGGGCTTAAGTGAAGACGAGGTGCGGGAAAAATATTGGCGGGTGACCGGCAATGTCACCCAGATGAAAATAGTGGATGGCCATTGTGTCTTTTTCGATAACGGCTGTACCGTTCATGGTGGACGACCCTGGCGTTGCGCGCAGTGGCCCTTGCATCCCTCTCTGCTTACTGATGAAAATAATTTTGTCACCATCAAGGAATCCTGTTCCGGCATGAATCAGCACATATCGTATGAGGAGTTTTGTTGTATTCTCAGGTCGATTATGGAAGCGCAGGGGATTATTCATTGTTGAATGGGCGCCAGTTATGAAGTTTGAACTGCTGCTTCTGGGAAAGACCAAGGACTCGTATCTGGCAGAAGGGGTTGCCGAATTTACCAAGCGGCTGCAGCATTACACCAAGGTTTCGGTAAAATGCATTCAGCATAAAAAAAAATCGCAATGGAGTGAAGAGCAGGAGAAGGAAGAGGACGGCCGCCTGCTCCTCAGCCATGTACCGGCCGGGGCCTTGAAGGTGATCCTTGATTTCCGTGGCCGTCAGTTTACCTCGGAAGGTCTGGCTGATCTCATTGGCCAGTGGGAACAACAGGGGGTCAAACAGGTGAGCCTGCTCATTGGCGGGCCCCTTGGCCACGCCAAAGAGCTGGTGGCGCAGGCCGATCTTCTGCTTTCTTTGTCGCAGATGACCTTTACCCACGACATGACCCGGCTTTTTCTCCTTGAGCAGTTGTACCGCGCTTATACCATCAAGGCTGGAGAGAAGTATCATAAGTAAGTAGCTGCGCATCTTTCAGTTGAGTCCTTCTCCCTGAGGGAGAAGGTGGCCGAAGGCCGGATGAGGGGGAATGGCCGGATGCGCGATGTTATCTGGAGAGTCCGGTCAGGTAGATATCAAAGCGGCTGTTTTTCATCTCAATGATATGCGATGGTCGTCTGGCACTCAGTTCCGGGGCGCCTTTAGGGCGTTTGACTACAACCCGGTTAGCGGCAATCGCCAGGGCGGTTTCCAGCAGGGCGGCGGCGTCCTGGTCATCACCCACGAGTGTGCGGATGATCCGCATCTCTTGTTTGTTGAGGGCGGATCTGTGGCGATGGGGGTACATGGGGTCGAGGTAGATGGTGGCCGGTTGTTCGGACAGACCGGTAATGATCTCGCGTGAGTCGCCAATCAGAAGCTGGAGCCGGCTGACGATATCCCTGGTGGCCGGATGGTTTGCAGCCCGTTGCAGCCCGTCGTTCAGCAGCGCCCCCATAATCGGAGAGCGTTCGATCATGGTGACCTTGCAGCCAAGGCTGGCCAGGATAAAGGCGTCAACACCAAGGCCTGCGGTGGCATCGATAATGGTTGGCCGATAGCCTGGTTTCAGGCCTGCTGCCCGGCCCAGGGGCTGGCGGATGCCGCCGCCATGGAGACGGCGATATCCGGTGTTGCCATGGACAAAGTCAGTGGTCAAGGTGGTTGTATAGCGTCCTGTCTCCGGGCCCAGGGTTTGCAGCTCCAGGCCTTTGACGGTATAGACCAGCCGAGAGTGCTGGGTGCCGGGTGAGATATCCTGCTGTGGTTGCGCCCCGCAGGAGGTCCCTTTGGGATATAGCGTTTCGGCCAGGGTCTGGGCCTTGAGCTGGAGCACTTCGTCATCTTCCGGGATGCAGCTCACGGTCAGAGAAAGGGCGATCCCGGTTGGGCAGGAGTGGTCAATCATGGGTGCTCTACAGTGTGAGGATAAACTATTCGTAGGAGCTTCTTGCAAAAATATAAAGAAATCCCCTCCCCCCTTGCGGGGGAAAGTTAGGGTGGGGGGAGGTAGCCATGAAATCAGTATGTTGCAGCTTCACCGACCTCCTACTATTAAGGGAGGGGAACATATCTGAAAGAGTTTTGCAAGAGGCTTGTAATGAAACCGTTTTTTAAATTATACACCAATTGAAGCTATGGAACCTGTAAAAATTCATAAACCGGCGGTCGTGGCGATTATCCCGGCCCGCTATCTTTCCAATCGTTTTGAGGGAAAACCTCTGGCCCTGATTGCCGGAAAACCGATGATCCAGCATGTGGTCGAGCGGGCGCAGCAGGTTGAGCTTCTTAGCCGGGTAGTGGTCGCCACCGATGACATGCGGATCGGCGAGTGCGTCGCCTCCTTTGGCGGTGAGTATGTGTTGACCAGGAATGATCATGTCTCAGGGTCTGACCGCCTGGCCGAGGCCGCGGAACTGCTTGACATCTCCGAGCATGATGTGGTGGTCAATATCCAGGGGGATCAGCCGCTTTTTGACCCGGAAGTCGTGGCCCAGGTGGCCCAGCCTTTGCTCGACGATCCGGCCCTGCCCATGTCCACCTTGATCTATAAAATTATCAGGCCGGAAGAGATCAATGACCCGAATCATGTCAAAACCGTCTTTGATCATAATCATAACGCCCTCTATTTCTCACGATCCCCGATACCTTTTCAGCGCAATCCCGAGGAAGGAATATCGCCAACCTATTACAAGCATCTGGGATTTTACGCCTATCGCAAGGGATTTCTGCTGACCTTTGTTGCCCTGCCGGAAGGGGAGTGGGAGCGTTTTGAAAAGCTGGAACAATTGCGGGCGCTGGAGTTTGGTTACCGAATCAGGGTGGTCCTGACCGAGCATGATTCCATTGAGGTGGATACCCCTGAAGACCTGCAAAGGGTGGAGGCGTATCTCAAAAAGTTAAAAGGTGTATGATCTTGATTTGAAGCAGTTCCTGTAAAAAGCCAAAAGGGCCTGACTTGATAACGGTCAGGCCCTTTTGGCTTGTGGATGATTTTCTAGTCCGGAGGTGATTTGACCCAGCGCCCCATTTTCTTTGTTTTGCAACGCATGGTCAGACAGAAAGTCTGAGCCTCTCTTCTAATGTGTCGGAACCCGGCAGTCTGGTTTGTCAAAGTAGATGATGCCTGCCGAATCCATGCAATATTCAATATGATAGGGATTCGGTGGTAGGGCAGCAAGGATGCCGGAGGCGGTAAGTTCGGTGAGCGATGAAGGCTTGCGGCCCAAGCTCTTTTCGTATTTCTTGGCGGCCTGTTCGATCACCAGCACGCCTTCCAGGGCGTGAAGGCGATCAACAATATCTGTATATCCCGGCTCTTCAGAATCTTTGTCGGCCAGCATGGATTTCATGATGGCAATGGCCGTCTCCGTCTCTCCGCCCTTTTGGGCCATTCGTGCCCCAAGGATGGTCAGAAATGACGGGGCGTGGGGTGTCTGAGCGGCTTCAAGAAAGAGCTTTCCGGCTTCTCCCTGTTGTTTGAGAAAATAGTAGGTGTTAAATCCTCGGATGTGGGTGGGTTGCCAGTCCCAGGGGCGATTTTTAGCGGCGACTTTCAAGATTTCCTGCGTTTCCGCCACCATGTTTACCGGTTCCCATGGCAGCCAGCCTTGGGCCATGATAAAAGTCTGGGCAAAGGATGGGTCAAGGGTCTGACTGGCCGTAAAAATGCGATGAATGGAAGGCCAGTCATAATTTTTCTTGACCACCTGGAAGCCTCCTGCCGGTTTGCGCCGTAGTTCAGTTCCCAGTTGCGCCCCAGCCTCCAGGGTCAGATAGTCGGCCATCAACCCCTTGAATTCTCCGGCTACGGCAAGCAGTGCTGCCGGCGGCAGATTCCAGATGCCAGAGCTGGATTGTCTTTCATGTCTGGTGCTGGCGCGTTGCTGGAGCAGGGCGTTGTAGCTCGCCGCATAAAAACAGCATAACACCATGCCCACAACCAGGGGAAGAATACGTCTTCTACTCATGCCAGCTCCTTGCGTTTGAACAACAATGCAGACAGATAGATCAGCAAGGCCGAATACGAGATACCATACAGGCAGAGGAACATGAATTCCTGACCGCTGAAGGCCAGGCCGTAGGCCGCCGTATATTTTTTGTCAAAAAGAGAAAGGTTGGGGAAAATCCAGGAAAGGGCGAGCACCAGATTTTCCTGACCAGTCAAGACTCCGGCCTGTGGGTTTTCCACCACCACCCGCCGCAACAGCTCCATGTTCTGTCCCACCAGATAGGCAGACACCGCCAGCAATAAGGCGACAAAGGGCTGGCTGGCAAAGCTGAAGCAGAGCATACTCACCGCCAACACCACCACCAGACTCATCCACTGGCAGACAAGGGCCATGATGTAGGTGAGCCAGGAAAAATCGGGCGGCACATAGGCTGCATAGTGCCACAGGACGAAGCGCATGGACAGAGCGGCGGAAAGCCCGAGGATGCAGGTGGTCAGCAGCAGGATCATGGCCAGTCCCAGGAACTTGCCGGTCAGATATTGCCAGATGGAGACCGGCCGGGAGAGCAGCATGAAGATGCGGCAGCGTTCCAGATCATCGGCTAAAAGTTTCATCCCCAGGAAAAACACCAGCAACAGCCCGGCAAAGGCCACGGCCGAAAGACCGAATTCCACCGAGACCTTGCCCAGATCCCAGGAGTAGAGGGTAGTGACCCCCACATTGGCCATGGTCAGCAGAATCGCTAAGCCCACAATGGCCCACAACGCCTTGTGACGGATGCCCTCGGTGCAGGTGGCCAGGGCCAGAAACCAGATATTACGCAGCACTTGCATGATTAGCCTCCTCAATAACATCAACAAATCGTTCTTCCAGCCCGCCACCCGTGACCAGAAAATCTGCCAACCCTCCGGCGTAGAGAAGAACCCCCTTATTGATGACACCAATCCGGTCACAGAGGGCTTCAATGTCACTGAGGATGTGAGAGCTGAAGAAAACGGTCTTACCCTGTTGCTTCAGCTCGGCAATCAGTCCTTTGATCTGATGCCGGCCCACCGGGTCAAGCCCGCTCATAGGTTCATCAAAAATCAAGACTTCCGGGTCGTGAATCAAGGCATTGGCCATGCCCAGCCTCTGCTTCATCCCCTTGGAAAAGCCTCCCACTCGGCGGTCTGCCGCTTCGATCAGATTCATCCGCTCTAAAAGCATGATAATGCGCTGATCGATTGTCTGCCTGTTCATGCCACTCAACCGGCCAGAGAGGAGCAGGGTTTCTCTGGCTGTCAGGTGGTCGTAGAAAAATGGGAACTCGGACAGGTAGCCGATCTGGTGGCGAAACTCTTCCTGGCCGACGTTCTTGCCCAGAATGGAGAGGCTCCCTGAATCCGGCTTCAGGAAGCGCAGTAATAGCTTGATAGTGGTGGACTTGCCCGCCCCGTTGGGGCCGAGAAACCCAAAGATCTCGCCCTGGGCAATGGTAAGGGAGAGGTCGCAAAGAGCTTGATTGCGCTTGCGGCCGGAACCGAAGGTCTTGCTCAAGTCGGTGATTTCAATGGCTGGAGATGTCATAGTTTAATGAGGGAAATTCCCTATTTTTCAAAACGGTTTTGCCAGATGCGCCCGGACTGGTTCCGTTTACGGTTAAGGTGTTGGGTATAGACCTGATTGGTCAGGCCAACGCTGCGGGCAAGGGCTGTTTCAGTTTCTGGAACGGCAAGCAGATGAACATGGTTGTCCATCAGGCAATAACTCCAAATCTGTAGCGCATATTTATTTGCGTACTTGGTCAGTAAATCCAGGTAGGTCTATCGATCCTCATCGTCAAAAAATACGGTTGCCCGGTTGTTTCCGCGTTGGGTGATATGATGAGGATAGCCAGGGGCGATGATCCGAGCGATTCTTGACATGGGAACAGCATATCGCAGAGAGAGTGGAAAAATAACGGGGAATTGGGGGTGTCCCGAATTTCCCGAATTTCCTGACCACATAAAAAGGGGCGTTGCCGTTACAGACAACGCCCCTTTGGTGGCACGAGGATTTACGTGCAAATTGGGGAGTGTCCCGAATTTGCCTTTGCCTTATTCAACCAATGAGTAGTTAAGCGTTGGTGCACCAACACCACTGATAGCAGTAGAGAATAGCATGGTGCCTGCTACTTTTGCTCCTAAAACTGGATTAGTGCTAAAACCAGCAGCTTTTGCAAAAAGCGGATTGGAGACACGCCACATTGAATTCGGCATGTCATTATCTACACCATATACAGTGTCACCGGCATAATGCTTTGATTTTACGGCAAAGGTCGTGGATGTATTAATACCTGCAGCGACGACGGGGACGGATGTTTGCAACATCATGTTTGCGCCCATCCCGCAAGGTACGTTAAGGCTACCAAGTGTCGCAGAGTTTGTACCACCGATACGACTACCCAAACCAGCAGTTGTGGCATCTAATCTCAAGGCTACGTTTGTCATGGAATCAGCAACGCCCGATGCGCCAAAAGCGGCAACAGGTGCTGTATTCAAGGCACCACCTGCAGCAGTTGGATCTATATTGCCAAAAGCACCAAGCTCGGCATTCAGATTGGCTTCAGAGACGCTGACAAGCTTGACCAGTGCCTTAGCATTAGCATTATTTGCCCGGGTCCGGTACGCGGCAAACTGTGGGATGGCGATGGCCGCCAGGATGCCGATGATCGCAACAACGATCATCAACTCTACCAGGGTGAAGCCCTGGCTGTCTTTCTGTAAGGCTATGTTCCCTTTAAGTGTTGAAACTGCCCCAGAGAAATGGCGAGCAAAGACTCTGGTGAAATTTGGGGATGTTGCTCAAGAGAACGCCGCCACCCCAGATAATTCGACAGATA
>CAISPV010000060.1 GCA_903887485.1 uncultured Desulfobulbaceae bacterium
ATCCCCACCCTGCCGTGTCAGCAGAATATTTAAACCTATGAAATAGGTGGGTATAACTCATAGCCTCGTCGGGAAGTTTGCTAAACAAACTTCCTTTAGAAAACCGTAGAGATACCCTTTTTATGAGAGTTGGCTCAACATTCTGAAGATCACCAACAGGGCAGGGAAAACAGATTGCACAATAAATCCCAAACAAATTTCAAGCAAACACGTCAATTGCATATCGCACCCAAAACAAAAGCGACAACATGAAGAGACAACCATCTGAAACAACTATAACAAAAATTCAAGCAAACAAAAGAGAATTATCTCCGACCCTCTCCTTTTTCCAGAGAAAGCCCTGAATCAATTTTCCTTGTCAGACTGACAATCCTCTGTTCAGTGTCTGCTTTATAGCGATCAAAATTAGATTTTAACTCAAAATACCTGGAGGCAATATTCAAACTCACCAATACTGCCACCTTGCTCACCGGTATTGATCCCGAGGCACCAGACATATTTTCCTTAACCAACCCTTGTACGAGATCAAGGATATCTGCCACCTCATCCTCTGGAGCCCCAGTATAGAAGGTATATTCCTGGCCGAGAAGTTCAAACCGAACAAGTCTTTCCAAGTCAACTCTCCACGACTCTGACGGATCTGCACAATATCCCTCTCAAAAGACAAGCCTCAAGAAAAATCTGTCCAAAAACCACCTTAAAAAAGACTTCCCTGCACGGCGCCATCCGAATTACGGTTGGTTGCGCCGGCACTGCTGTTCTCGCTCTCGCCTGCTTCCCATTCTTCAATACGTTCCAGAAGCCCAGACACCCTGTTGCCGATCTCTCCTCGCTCATCCTTGAGATCAGCCAACTCCTCCTGCAAGGTGGCAATCGCAGCCTCCCGCTGCAACAAAAGCTCATCAACTTTCTTTTTATCTGCCTGCAAGGCATTAAATCTTTCCAATAGCTTAGCAACAAAATCCTCTAGACGCCCTAACTCGCTATCCTGCATCATATCCTTTACTCCTGTAATTATTATAATAAATACAAAACACTTTTTACACATCAACAAACAATCTAAATATACCCACGGCCTGTATTCTCCGCAAGCATTAAGCTATTTTCACAAAATAATATCCTCAGCAGAATAAAAACAGCAGTCGCTTTTTATCAATTTCTGGAACGAGCGATACTGGAGCAGTGCGAACAAGGCCCCCAACTCCCCACCATCCTTACTTCATCCCCTTGAATAGCTCCAACTCAGGGGCCGACCATCGCGATAAGGCATATACCCATGAAATGGAAAGATATTATCATCAAAAACCATATCCAGAAAATACTTATCCCCCTCCCACATCGGCAACAGATGCAACTCATCCAATCGGCACCACCGCAGATCACCTTCTTCATTGGAGGTCTTGGGTGTGCCGCTAAAGCGATCTATCCGATAGATAAAACCAAACCAATCCTCTCCGCCGCGACCGAAACCGGCCCAATTCACCGTTCCTCGCAACGTAGCCTCCTCACACAACAGGCCCGACTCTTCATAAACCTCCCGACTGAGACACGAAAAAATATCCTCCTGCCGTTTCATCTTGCCTCCAAGACCATTATATTTCCCCAGATGCTGATCAGTGGCTCGCTTGTTCCTGTGAACAAGTAAGGTTTGCTGACCATCTAGAGAAAGAATAAAACCAAGTGTTGCCAATATTGGAGTGTACATCAGGCCTTCCTTATGATTAAATAAAGGGTATCGTTCTTTTCAACTTTTAACTTTTAACTTTTGCAACATGAAACCCGCAAACTCAGAGACTTTTACCCTCATCCACCAATCCAGCGCCCATAGGTTGCTGACGTCCTTCCTTGTTGCCACTATGGCATTCCTTTGTCTTTTAGGCAACACTTCCGATCTTGGCGCGACGGTCAGCAATAAAAATTTCCCTACATTTCCGGCCATTCAGACCAATGTCGCTTTCTGGGAAAAAATCTACACCACATACTCTACCAGCGAAGCCGTCATCCACGACAAGTACGACTTGACAAAAATCTATGGAGTAATCCCCATTGTTGATTATCTCCAGCCCGGCGCCAGGCAGCTCAATGAACCCCTGCTCGAAACAGCTAAACAGAAATACAGCACCATTCTGACCCACCTTGCCCAGGGGAATCCCCCCATCACCAAAGAAGAACATCGAATCGCCGCCATGTATCAAGGTGCCCGCAAGTCACAACTGCAAAAGGCCAGCGAATCCATCCGTGTCCAGATTGGCCAGAAAGAACAATTCAGGGAAGGAGTTGTGCGTTCGGGAGCGTATCTCCATGAGATCAAACGAATACTCCGCTCATATGACCTCCCGGAAGAACTCGCCTACCTGCCTCATGTTGAATCTTCCTTTAATCCCGACGCCTACAGCAAGGCGGGGGCCTCCGGCCTTTGGCAGTTCACCAGGTCAACAGGAAAACAGTATCTGCGCATCGACCATACCATTGATGAACGCCAGGATCCATTGAGGGCAACTCACGCAGCCGCAAAATTCCTGAAAAGAAATCACTCTGTTCTTGGCAGTTGGCCCTTGGCCCTTACTGCCTACAATTGTGGAACATCAGGAATGTGCCGGGCAAAAAAAGACAAAGGCTCTTATGAAAAGATCTTTCTGGAATATGAGGAGGGACATTTCAAATTTGCCTCACGCAACTATTATCCAGAATTTCTTGCCGCCATCCGGGCCGCGCAAAAGCTTGAGCAGAATCCATCTTCGCGCTCCCTCCAATCTGCACCATTAACGACTGTCCGGCTTACCAGCCGGGCATCCATAGATGACATCAGTCGCCATTTCAAAGTCGACATCAACACCATCAAGACGCTCAACCCTGCTATCAAACCATCGATTTTTCAAGAGAAGAAACAACTTCCCCAAGGATATGAGCTAAAGCTTCCCGCTACCGTAAACCAAAAAAAACAATCAGTTACGACACAATCCAAACTCGAATTTCTGAAAAATAGCCCCCAGGCCGTTGTTCAAAAATAACGGTAACAGGATAACACCATAAACAGCATAAGAAACCGTAACGAAACAGATAAAGATATAATGGTTATTCCCTAACAGCCTTAAATCTCTGTTTACTTCAACCCAAGGAACCATCCATGGACATCTCTAAACGAATTGCTGAAATGAAAAAACAACCTGGCTTCCAGGACAATGTAGGGATGGTCCTCATCCACAACGGTGTGGTGCGCAACTGGTCGAGGAAGGACAAAAGCAAGGTCAAGGCGCTGGAAGTCACCCCTGATCTTAGCAAGATAGAGACCATCCGCCAGGAATTCCTCAAACGAGATGGTATTTTTGATATCGTTATCGAGGCCAAAAGCGGGGAGTTCCAGCCAGGCGAAGACCTGCTCTTTATCATCGTTGCCGGTGATATCCGCGAGAACATCAAGCCCGTTCTGGCGGAACTTCTTGATCGGGTCAAGGCCGAGGCTATCGCCAAACGAGAAATCATCCTCAACTAAAGGATTCAGACAATCTCACCCACAGGATCAACGTGCTGAGCACCGAACATTTTGTCTAAAAATTCAAAAAGGTAAAAACATTGCCGTACGTTGTCACCGAGCTTTCACGAATGATCGCCAATGACAGCTCGACCATGAAAGGCGATCGAGAAAAATGCATTGAAGTCGGCATGAATGATTGATCACCTTCAAGATCCTTAAGAACGGCTCTACAAGAACGCTTGACCAAGAGATGGAATGACTCACACCCCAAGTAAACCGTCCATAACCAGCCGCATACTGACCTGGGCAAACCAAAGCGCCGCTCCTGCAGGTGCGAAACAGGCACTCCACACCTTTACCCGGTTACTCCTGATCACAGCCAGAGAATTTCGCAAGAACGAACTTTCACTGCGCGCCAGCGCCCTTACCTACATCACCCTCCTCTCTCTGGTGCCCTTACTGGCCATGAGCACAGCGCTGGTCAAAGGATTTGGCGGCGACAATCACCTCCGTCAGGTTGTGTACGGCTACATCGACACCCTTGAGCACAACTCAACCCCCACCGCACCTGCACCCTCTCAGCTTGATACCACACCTGCGGCAGAACCCGGCGACACAGATGAAACAACCGCGACTCTGACCGTGCATCTCCGTTCAGCTGCGGACAAGCTTTTCAACTATGTTGACAAGACCGACTTTACCACCTTGGGATCCATCGGGGTCCTTGTTATGCTCATCACGATCATCATGGTATTTGATACCATTGAAAAGGCCATGAACGCAATCTGGCAAGTGCACTTCGGCCGCTCGGCACTGCGCAAGGTCACGGACTATCTGGCCTTGCTGATCCTGATGCCGGTTACCATCAATATTGGCTTTGCAGCCACCACTATTCTCAAAAGCCCGACATTACTAGGCAAAATCGAACCGTTCCTGCCAGTGATCTGGCTGCAAACCAGCTTTCTTCTCTTGCTGCCAATCCTGTTTATTACCCTTGCCTTATCGATCACTTACATGGCCTTTCCCAATACCAGGGTCCACCCAATCCCCGCCTTGATTGGCGCGATCTTTGCCGGGTCCCTCTGGTTTATCACCCAGAATATCTTTATCAGCCTGCAGATTGGAGTCTCAAACTACAACGCCATCTATGGTTCCTTTGCCACACTTCCCCTGTTTCTGGTCTGGTTATACCTTGGTTGGATTTTTATTCTGAGCGGCGCCCAGGTCGCCTTCGCCTGCCAGACGCATCACAACTATCAACTCCTTCCTGAACCACCAACGCCTGCCCAACAACTCAGTGCCGCCTTTGATATAGTCCATCAGGTCTTTCTCTCTTTTGACAGACAGCAGACACTGACGATCAAAATGCTCCCCGACCTCTGCCCTGGGCATCCCCCCTCTCTTATCTCCTCAACCATTGAGCAGCTGCTTGCCGCTGGCATCATCCATATCGAGGATAAAGAACAGCACCTGTTTCCCACCCTGCCAGCCGCAAAACTCAGTCAAGGCACTCTCGTCAAGGCCATTCTGGGCAGAGAAACTCCCGACACCGAAGGTGGCAGGCAAAGCCGAAACGCCATAGAGGCGGCCAGTCAAGCGCTTCCTCTGAGCTTCCAGGAAAATCAAAAGAGTTAGTACCCATCTCGAAAAATATGGTATACGTTAACAGCCACTGTCCAGATGAGTAGAATTACCGGGACGACTGAACACATTTCAGCGTCACCTCATCTCCATCATCAACATATACCAAGAGGAAAAACAGATGAAAAAGATTCTTTTATCCGCTCTTGTAACCGCCACATTCGCCAGCTTGATGATTTCCGGATGCAAAAATGAAGAACCTAAACAACCACCGGCAAAAGAGACAACAAACCAGGCCATTCAGGCCGCTGCCAACAAAGCCCATGCGGTTATTGACAAAACCGCAACCGCCTCACAGACCTTAACCGAAAGGGCGAATGAAATAAAAGATGCCGCCCGCAAGGCAGCAACCGACATGAGCGCCACTATCCAGAAAAGCAGTCCGCAGATCACAGAAAAAACAACTGAACCTCGGCCCGCACCCGCTGAAACCCACAAATAACAGCTCAGTCAACTCTGACCTCCACAGAATAACCGACCAGGATTCATCAGGAATACCCCATGACCAACAATGATACTCTCCGCAGGATCCGCTACGCACTCGACCTGCCCGACACAACAATCGTTGAGATATGCAAACTCGGCGGACACAATCTGGAAAAGTCATCCATCACTGCCTTGCTGAAAAAGGAAGAGGAAGAAGGCTACCTTGCATGCAGTGATCTGGTCATGGGTTCCTTTCTCGATGGTTTCATTATCCACAAAAGAGGCCCTAAAGAAAACAAAGCCGAACAAGCGGATGCAGCATCGCCCATCACCAACAATATCATCCTCAAAAAACTACGCATTGCCCTGGAACTGAAAGAAGATGCCCTGCTGGAAATCCTGGAGCTGGCCCATGCCGGTATCACCAAGGCCAAGCTCAGCGCCTTGTTTCGAAAAGAAGGCCATAAAAATTACAAGGAATGCGGCAATCAGTTTCTCAGGAGCTTCCTGAAAGGACTCACTATTCGTTTCAGAGATCAGCGAGATCAAAGAGATGACTCCCGCCCTGTGAGGCAAGAACAGTCATGAGAAACCTCCTGACCAAAAACAAATCAGACATCCTGACCTTTCTCACGGATGCCGGCTACTCAAAGACCAAGGCCAAACAACTGATCAAGCATGGGGCGGTGACCATTGGTGACAAAGAGGCGACACGACCAGACCAGCTCTTGTTGCCGGGAGAATTGGTGAGCGTTCGTTCAGAACAGGAAATGCGCGAGCAGGCCAGAGAGTGCCCAGGACTCACCATACTTTACGAAGACGAAGACATCATTGTCATCGACAAGCCTTCGGGATTGTTGACTATTGCCACTGAAAATGAAAAAAGGAAGACCGCCTTTTACCTGCTCAGCAGCTATCTCAAGGAACGGTCAAAATCGCCGCAAGCGCGGATCTTCATCGTCCACCGTCTCGATCAGGGGACCTCAGGACTGCTGGTTTTTGCCAAAAACGAGGCAGCAAAACAGGTCCTCCAGGATCAATGGGATCATGCCGACAAGAGATACTCCGCCATCGTGGAAGGGGTTCCCAGAGAGAGAGAAGGACAGATTACAAGCATGCTCGCCGAGTCAAAGGCCCTACGGGTCTATACCGTCAGGGATAATAGCGAAGAGGGGAAGGAGGCCACAACCAACTACAAGGTAGTCAAAGGAAATGACACCTATACCTTGCTCGATATCACCCTGGTCACCGGACGCAAGAACCAGATTCGCGTCCACATGACCGACCTTGGCCACCCCATTGCCGGCGACAAAAAATATGGCGCCAAGACCAATCCTCTGCGCCGGTTGGCCCTGCACGCATATTACCTCTCCTTTCCTCATCCGACCATCCCCGAGAAACGGATGGAATTCGAAATCAAGATACCAGGGAAATTTTACATACTTTTTTGAACAACCTCTTCGTTCTTCTCTTTTATCGCCAAACCCCGGCAATCTGTTCCCCGCACTGCGGACAGCAGCCACCAACAACCCTGTTTTCCTCGATACAGAACCCCAGACGGCTGACCAGCCGGGCCTGACACGACGGACACGCGGTATTTTCTCCCCCTGAGCCAGGGACATTGCCTTCATAAACATACCTCAGTCCAGCCGCAAGTCCAATCTCCCTGGCCTTCTGCAGAGACGCCGCCGACGTGGCCGGCCTGTCGGTCAATTTATAGGTGGGATAAAACGCGGTCACATGCCAGGGCAAGGACGGATCAACAGAGAGTATAAATTCAGCAATTTTAGCCAGTTCCGCATCACTATCATTGAGTCCGGGAATGACCAGGGTGGTAATCTCCACCCACACCCCCAGCTCATGCATGAGCCGCACCGTATCCAGCACCGGTTGCAGACGAGCCCCGCATATTTTCCGGTAAAAATCATCGCTGAAGGATTTAATATCGATATTAATGGCATCCAAAACCGGCGCCAGTTTCCGGGTTGTCTTTTCTGTCATATAGCCGTTGGAGACAAAGATATTCTTCAACCCCCGGGCACGGGCCAGCACACTGCAATCATAGGCAAACTCGAAAAAAATCGTTGGTTCCACATAGGTATAGCTGATCGATTGACAGCCGTTACGCAAAGCGCTGGCCACCACGTATTCCGGTGATCGCAGGATACCGGGGACCGCGTCAGCGGCAAAGGGGCCCGGCTGGGAGATGGAAAAATTCTGACAATGACGGCAATGGAAATTACAGCCAACCGTGGAGATGGAATAGGACTGGCTTCCAGGCAGCACATGAAACAGCGGCTTCTTCTCCACTGGATCCACATTCTCCGCCACTAACCACCCATAGACCAGACTGTACAGCACTCCCTTTCTGTTCTCACGCACCCCGCAGATTCCCCGATGTCCATCCTTGATCCGGCAATGATGGGCGCAAAGTTCACAGATCACCTCACCACTATCGCCCTTACTGTATAATTGTGCCTCATGCATCAGAAGACCCTCCCAGCTTAGGTTAATCCTTCACCACCTGTTGCCAGCTGCCATCATGATACAGATAGTGGGGAGTAAAGCGGCTTTTATAGTTCATGGCCGCCACGGACTGAATATAATAACCAAGATACAGATAACTGATTTGCTGGTTGAGACAGATTTCCGCCAGGGTCAGGATATTAAAGGTACCCAGACTCCGCCCGCCCTGATCCGGATCAAAATAAAAATAGACGGCATTCATCCAGTTGGCGCCCACATCGACAATAGCGGAACCGACCAGCCTGCCCGCCAAGCGATACCGGATCTCCATGCACGTTACAAGAGAGGTCAGGAAAAAACCGGAATAATAACTCTCGGCCTGATTGTTCTTGTGCGGATAGCGACTGGACAGAAATTTCTGACACAGGGCCAGATTTTCCGGACTCAACTGCACCGGCCCGAACTCGATCTCCAGATCCTGGTTCTTTTTCATCACCCGCCGCTGATTGCGATTGAACCGGAGCTCCTCTGGATGCAGACGGATAGGGACACAGGCGGAGCAGGCAGGACAGCGCATGGCGTATAGACAATTGCCGTTGCGGCGATAGCCGGAGGCCAGGAACAACTCCATGATCCGCTCGGGAATCGGGGCAAACAGGGCCTGATAAAAAACCGCGGTATGGGGAAGATGATAAGGACACTCCACCGCCATCTCGACAAAATACTCATCCAAACGGGGTCGCAGTTCCGCAAATTCGACAGCACACTGTTGATCGTAATGAGTCATAGAAATCATAAGCCAGAAGGCCATTCGAACCTTCCCTATACCAATCCCTGTTCCAGCATGGCACGAGCCACCTTGACAAATCCGGCAATATTGGCGCCGGCAACGTAATTTCCCGACACACCATATTCCGCCGCTGTATCAAGACAACTCTGATGAATAAACTTCATGATCTGCCTGAGCCTGGCATCCACCTCAACCCTCGACCAGGACAGCCGCATGGCATTCTGGGCCATCTCCATCCCGGAGACCGCCACCCCGCCGGCATTTGCCGCCTTGCCCGGCCCGTACAGGATATTCTGGGCAAGAAAGAGCTCCACCGCCTCGGGCAGACATGGCATATTGGCCCCTTCACAGACCAGACCAACACCACCTGCCAGGAGCCGGGCCGCATCATGGCCATTGATCTCATTCTGGGTCGCGCAGGGGAAGGCGCAATCCGCAGGAAAGCTCCACACCAGATGCTGATCCCCATCAGCCGCCAGCGGATCACAAGGGATATAAATGGCACCAGGATAGCGCTCTCCATATTCAGTCAGCCGCCCCCGCCGAAAATTTTTTAGATCCTTGATAAAGGCAAGTTTATCTAGATCAAGTCCCTGCTCGTCATAGATGACACCCGTGGAATCAGACAGGGTCAACACCCGGCCCCCGAGTTCCAGCGCCTTTTCGGCGGCGAACAGGGCCACATTCCCTGCCCCGGAGATCAGGCAGCGCTTGCCTTCCAGCGTCTGGCCACGGGTGGCAAGCATCTCGCCAGCAAAATAAACCATCCCGTAACCAGCGGCCTCAGGCCGAATCAGACTGCCACCCCAGGCAAGACCTTTGCCGGTCAATACCCCCGTGAATTCATTGGCTATTTTTTTATACATCCCAAAGAGATAGCCAATCTCCCGGCCCCCAACCCCGATGTCACCAGCGGGGATATCGGTATCCGGCCCGATATGCCGGGACAGCTCAGCCATGAAGGCCTGACAGAAGCGCATAACCTCCCCGTCTGATCTTCCCTTGGGATCAAAATCAGCACCGCCCTTGGCCCCGCCCAGGACCAGAGGAGTCAGTGCGTTTTTAAACACCTGCTCAAAGGCCAGAAACTTCATGATCCCCAAATTCACCGAAGGATGGAAGCGCAGACCGCCCTTGTACGGACCAAGGGCGCTGTTCATCTGCACCCGGTACCCGCGATTCACCTGCACCTGCCCCTTATCATCCATCCATGGCACCCGGAACAGGATGACCCGCTCCGGCTCCATGATCCGTTCAAGCACGGCCAGTCGGCGATATTCAGGATGATGCTCCAGCACTGGCCCAATCGTAGCAAGCACCCCGAGCACAGCCTGATGAAACTCACGCTGTTCAGGGTCCCTGCCTTGCACCCAATTCATTATCTCATCCACAGATGCCATCCTTGCTTCATGGTTTGATCAAAGTCCAAGTTTTGCTTTTAAAACCTTTTGATAGCATCATTGTATAACCCTTTTACGAAAAAAGGAATATTTCTGCCTAATCTTGCCGATCCTTTCCCAGAAGAAAGTTCGCCTGCAGTCACCAACAGGCTGCCTCTCCCCGGAAGTCCTTCACATTATTACCCATATAGTTTTTTCCCATATGGGTTCCTCCAACATGTTGAAGATCAAAAAAATTGAAGCCTATTTACTCAACAGATTTTATACATTTTTGTATTGAGATAATATAGCAATTAACAAAATCGTACTAAAGTAACACCAAGAAACACCCCTGCACGGAAGCACACACACTAATACAACATACTAATATACCTTAACATATTCAACTAATCCCAATCGGACATCAATGCTGGCACATTTAATGCTTCTACAAAATTAACAAATATTCACCGCCGACTATCCAGTTGGCAATTGCCCTGATCGAACGTAATCAAGAGAGCCAGAGCACAAATCCACAACCATGGGAGGAGAATAGTATGAAAAAAATTGAGGCAATCATCAAACCATTCAAGCTTGATGACCTGAAGGAAGCGTTGTCAACCATAGGAATCGCGGGGTTGACTCTGACAGAAGTCAAGGGATTTGGAAGGCAAAAAGGGCATACGGAAATTTACCGAGGTGCTGAGTATGTAGTGGATTTCGTCCCAAAGGTCAAAGTAGAAATTGTGATAGAGGCAAGTCGGGTGGATGAAGTAATTAAAACAATCATAGATAGCGTCCGCACCGGAAAGATCGGCGATGGCAAGATCTTTGTCCTGCCGGTCGAGGAGGTCTGCCGGATCCGTACCGGCGAGAAGGGCAAGGAGGCAATATAACAAGACTCAAGGTTGATCTTAAATCAAAAAGAAGGGAAAACCATAATGAAAAGGGAGGGGAAATGATGAAAAAACATGTATTACTGTTTCTGTTTATGATGACGTGTTGGTGTGGATCGCTTGCAATGGCAGCAGAACCAGTGGCCGATCCATCCGGCGCCAACACCGGAATTGCCGCCGACGTAGTTGGCGCCAGTGCCGGAGCGCCGACTGCCGCTGATTTGGCGGCAATGAGTCAGGCCGAACCTTTAGCGGCAAAACTTGCAGACGTCATTGGACATAACAGAATTGCCATCAATATGGTTTGGACCATGATTTGCGGCTTTCTGGTTATGTTCATGCAGGCAGGGTTTGCCTTGGCTGAAGGCGGATTTACCCGGGCAAAGAACGCTGGACATACCATGGCGATGAATTTCATGATCTACGCTATCGGCATACTGGGTTACTGGATCTGCGGATTTGCTATTCAGATGGGCGGGAGCGGCGGGGCGGCCACTCTTGGTGGCGGCGCAGTTCTCAACAGTGAATTTGTCATCAACCTCTTTGGCAAAGATTTCGGTCTGTTTGGCACCAAAGGCTTCTTCCTGTCTGGCGGAACCTATGATGCTGTTGTCTATGCCATCTTCCTGTTTCAGATGGTGTTCATGGACACGACCGCTACCATCCCGACCGGATCAATGGCAGAGCGCTGGACCTTCAAGTCCTTCGTCATCTACGGCTTTTTTATCACCGCTTTGGTCTATCCGTTATTCGCCAACTGGGTATGGGGCGGCGGCTGGCTCTCACAGTTAGGAAAGAATTTTGCTTTGGGGCATGGCCATGTTGATTTTGCCGGTTCATCGGTAGTACACATGACTGGTGGTTTTGCGGCCCTGGCCGGAGCGATGGTTCTGGGGCCACGACTTGGTAAGTTCAAGGCCGATGGCACGCCTAATGCCATCCCGGGTCATCACATCCCTATGGCAATAACCGGATGTTTCATTCTTGCCTTTGGCTGGTTCGGATTCAATGCCGGTTCAACCCTTGCCGGTGGCGACTTGCGCCTGTCAGTGGTAGCCGTCAACACCATGCTGGCCTCGGCCGCCGGTGCATTCGGTGCCATGGCCTATATGTGGGCCATTTATGGCAAGCCGGATATCTCAATGATTGCCAATGGACTTCTGGCCGGCCTGGTAGCTATCACTGCACCCTGTGCCTTTGTTGATTCGGTTTCCGCCGTTATCATCGGTGCCATTGCGGGTATCCTGCTGTGCATAAGCGTCTTTTTTGTCGAGAGGGTGATGAAGGTTGACGATCCTGTTGGCGCGATTTCTGTGCACGGTGTCAATGGGGCCTGGGGCGTGTTATCACTGGGACTCTTTGCTGATGGGACATACGGCGAGGGATTTAATGGAGTAAGCGGCACAGTGAAGGGCTTGTTTTATGGTGATTCATCTCAGTTCATCGCCCAGGTTATTGGTACGGTAACAAACATCGTTTTTGTCTTTGTCGTCATGTATGTCTTTTTTAAAGTACTCGACAAAATCGTTCCGTTGAGAGTTTCTCCAGAACTGGAATTGGAAGGTCTGGATCAGAGCGAAGTTGGTGTTACCGCCTATCCAGAATTTCATCTCAACAAAACACATCGGTAATTATTAACTCAACTTTCCAAATAAGGATAACTTGCAAGAAGCATAATACCTCTAACATTATTGACAAATCGTTATTCCGGCATTTTTTAGCCGGAATAACGATTCGCTTGCCACTTTTTTTGATATAACTTATCGTCAGTTAATAATGTGGAAAGTTGAATCATTAAAATGGGATGGCCAGCGCCGTCCCGGACAACCACCAATTAAAAAGGAGAGAACAATGGAAACAAGAAAAAAAATCAGCATAGCCGTTTTGGGGGCCATGTGCTGCCTGCAGTTCAGTGGCGTCGCCAGGGCCGAAGAGGAGGACAAACCCACAGCAAACCTGGCGGTTGCCGCCCTAAGCAAGTACGTCTGGCGCGGCTTTGAGGTCACCAGGAACAGCATGGTACTGGAGCCGTCGATGACAGTCGCCTATAAAGGATTTTCCGCCAATGTCTGGGGCAATCTCGATACCGATTATTATGGATCAGGGCCAAATTCCGGCACAAATTTCTGGAATGAAACAGATTTCACCTTGGCCTACGACTGGACTATGGGACCAGTCGGCATGACTGCCGGTTATATTTATTATGCTTTTGATGGTCTTCCAGACACCCAGGAAGTCTTTGCTCGCGCGGCCTGGCATGTCCTGCTGACCCCGACCCTGAGCATCTACAGGGATTACCAAAATCTGGCCGGTTGGTACATAACCCTTGGGGTGTCACATACCATTCCAATCACAGAAAAAATTGGCGTTAGCCTGGGTGCCCAAGCCGGTTATCTGGACGCCGCAGATGCCAGTTCCTATGCCGAGGTCAACGCAAGCAACTGGACCTACACCGATAAATCCTTCAACGGATTCCATGATGGACTGCTGTCAGTTTCGGTTCCTATCCAGGCAAATAAGTACATTACGGTTACCCCGGTATTGAACTATTCGTTCCCGTTATCAGGCAAGTCCGCCGATTTGATTGAGATCAGAAGTCTTAACGGCGGGGGAAGCGGCGATAATAACTTCGTTTATGGCGGCGTTACTGTCTCCATGGCCTTCTAATAGAGTTTTCCTAAGCAATGCATAAGGGCGGCATTCCCCTTAAGGAGCCTGCCGCCCTTATGCTCTTCACATCGTCCCAATACATGTAACAAGTTCGCGTCAACTCATTCAATTAAAAAAAGATTGACAACCTCAAACAGGTCTTGCCTGTCGCGATTCGGCCAGTTCCAGTGGAGTATTGATGTTATGCCAGGAAGACCTGATCTGCAGAGGAATGAGGGGGGTCTCGATCTTGCCCTGTCTGGCAATCTGGCCAATCCGTAAAGAACCGGAGGCAAGGAGTTCCTCAAAAAGAGGGCCGCAACGATAATCATAATGGGCCAACAACGGCTCCACATAGCCGTTTTCCTGAAGACAGGGCACCGTCCCCCAATATCCGGGCTGACGCTGGGCAAGCAACCAGGTCAGGGCCTCCGTGCTGATATCCGGCATATCACAGGCAATGAGCAGCCAGGAAACCGCAGGCTGCCAGCGCATAGCCGCAAGGATACCGGTTAAAGGGCCGCGAGCCTCCGGAACATCGGGAAGCCGGGGGAGATGGGCCAGCGATTGCGGCACCAAACCGCCGCCCGAAAGGGCAATCTGATCACCAATCAGGGGTTGAAGCAGGCCGACCGTATGTTCAAGCCAGGTGGAGCCGGCAGTTGCTTCTTCCTTCTCAAGCAGATGCTTGGGCCGTCCCATCCGGGAACTGCGGCCACCAATCAAGACACAGGCCCAGACCGGCGTCTGACGCCAGATCTCCTGCAGCCATTGCAGAAGGAAATCAAGAACCTGCGCCGCTCGCGTCTCACCTCGTGAGAACACCTTGAGCACCGCCTCCACATCCGTAGACGGCATTCCCCCATCATTCGCCAGGAGCCAGACTTTCGGTACGGGGGTCTGGCCATGCCCTTCAACGAGCACCAGATCATAACGGCGGGCAAGCTGACTGAGTTGAAAGCCGAAACTGGCCCCAGCATCCCCGTGCAGGCGAACAAACTCCTCACCGCCAAGAAGAAAAACATCCGCGCCCGCCCGATACAGCCGATCGCCATCCTTACCGGGAATATCCACCACCAGATTCCGGCAATCATGTTTGACCACAGCCACCCGCAGCCCGCGTTGCACCAGTTCCGGCAATAGGGCCTCAATGAGCGTGGTCTTCCCTGCTCCCGAGAGGCCGCAGATCCCAAGGATCGGCAGCCTTGTTGCGGGCTGCTCCGGCATCTGGCTCTCCTTCTGCTGAAAAGATTGCTGTTTCATGATTGATCTTCCCCTCTCACTCCGACCCCAAGGCGCGACTGGAGTGGGGCAGGATGCCCGCATCTCTTCCCCGCTGCAAAAAAGCAGCAATGGCAGCCATCCCCGCAGGCCCGAGCTCTCTGGAGAAATCATTCACATACAGACCGATATGATCCTGAATGACCCGCTCCTCCAGCTCCTGGGCATGCTCTCTGATATAAGGCAAACACTGCTCAGGATGGGCAAAGGCCCAGTCAATGGAGGCCCGGATCGCTTGATCGATGGCCGCAATCCGTTCCCGGCCGAGCGAGCGCCGAGCGGCGATACAACCCAGAGGAATGGGATACCCAGTATCCTGCTCCCACCACCGGCCAAGATCCTGAAGGCAGATCAACCCCTCCTGCCGATAGGTGAACCGGCTCTCATGGATAATGACCCCGGCATCCACCTGCCCCTGCTGCACCGCCGCCATGATGGTATCAAAACGCATCTCTACCAGCTCCGTACATCCTGGCAAAAAGAGACGGAACAGAAGGGCCGCCGTGGTCAGGCGGCCGGGGATGGCAATTCTATAGCGCTCAGGAGTGCCCAGATCAAGGGGGCTTCGCGCCACCAGCAACGGCCCGCATCCCCGGCCCAGGGCGCTGCCCGATGACAAGACGCAGTATTCATCAAGCACATGGCCAAGGGCATGGTAAGAGAGCTTGGTCACATCCAGCCGATGCTCCAGAGCCCAGCCATTGAGGGTCTCCACGTCTTCCAGCACCGGAGTTGCCAGTTCCGTTCCCGGCAGATCAATCTTGCCATGGGTCAGTCCATAGAAGATAAAGGTATCATTGGGACAGGGTGAGTAGCCGATGCTTATTGACTTTATTAACGGTTTCGTCACGACTCCTCCATCTCTCTGATCAGCAAGTCTGCCGCTTCAGCCGCCCTGGCACAGGCCTCAGCCATCTTCCAGCGACTCAGATCCCGGTCTTCCACCAGGTTTGAGACCGCGCGCACCTCCAGCAGAGGCAGGGAAAACTCGGCGCAGACCCTGGCCACCGCCGCCCCTTCCATATTCTCGCACAGCCCTTGATACCTGGCGGCCAGCATCGCCCCCCGCTGCCTGGTGGCACTGACAGCCGAAACGGTCACAAAATTACCGCACCGGTAGGCCATACCATGGCGATCCAGAATCTTCCTGGCCTGGCGCAGCATGGACGAATCCAGGGGAAAAACCGTACTGCCGCCCAATTTCTCATCAAGTGCCTCAAGATGATCAGCAAAACAGATCCCGAAATCCCCCAGGTTCTCCTGCTCTGCCAGACACAGATCAAGCAGTGCGCCATTGCCCGACGGCGACGGTGCACAGACATAGGCCCCGGCCACTCCGAAGTTCAACACCTTATCAACACGCGGATCTCGTCTTTCCAGGTAACGGGTCAGACGCAGAGTCGTCTCCACCGGCCCGACCCCGGCAATCAGGGTACAACAGGGAAGCGCCCGACCTTCCTGGCAAGAGAGATCCCTGCCCATCGCCAGGAATCGCGCAAGGGGTTTCATCTCAAATTCAGTTGCGGCCACAGCAAGGATCATGGTAGGTAGTTCAAGGTTTGAAGGCTGAAGACTCACGAAGAAAAGGCAACATTCATCTCTTTTACTGCAAAACAGAACAACCATGCAACAGGATTTCACGCTCACCGCCTACGACTATCCCCTGCCGCCGGAAAATATCGCCCAGCATCCAGCGGACAGACGGGAAGACTCAAGACTCTTTGTCCTGCACCGCGAAACAGACACAAGAGAGCATCGCACCTTCACCGATATAGTCGATCTGCTGCAGCCAGGCGACCTGCTGGTCATCAATGACACCAAGGTCTTTCCCGCTAGACTGTTAGGCCAAAAAGATACGGGCGGCAAGGCAGATGTCTTTCTTCTATCCTATCCCCTGCTGATTGAAGACACAGCAGAAAAGGCCGCCTCCGCAACCGCCGTTGCCACAGCCCTGATAAAAAGCTCCAAACGGCCTCGTCAAGGATCAACCATTACCATCAACGACGACCTTTCCTGCACTATCTTGGAACAACTGGGCGAAGGCAGGGTCAGCATCGCGCTCCATTACGACCGGCAAAAGGAGTTGACCGAGATCCTCAAAAATCACGGTCAGATCCCACTTCCCCCATATATCGCAAGAACAAACGGCAGCACCGCCGAAGACAGCAACCGCTATCAGACCGTCTATGCCGACCAGCCAGGGGCCGTGGCCGCGCCCACGGCCGGCCTCCATTTCTCGGAATCACTTCTAGAAAAAATCAGGAACAAAGGCGTAACAATCGCCAGAATAACCCTGCATGTAGGGTATGGAACCTTTGCCCCGGTGCGAACCGAGGCCATCAGGGACCACACGATCCATCAAGAGTATGTCCATATCTCCAAAGAAAATGCTGAAACAATTAACAGGGTTCGACAAGAAGCGGGGAAGATCTGGGCCGTGGGCACAACCACGGTGCGGGCCCTTGAATTTGCAGGAAATGAGGAGGGAAAGGTCCTGCCGACAGATGGTTGGTGCAACCTCTATATCGTGCCGGGCTATCGGTTCAAGGTGATTGACAACCTGATCACCAACTTTCACCTGCCCCAGTCATCCCTGCTCTTTCTGGTATCGGCCCTCTGCGGCCGGGAAAGACTGTTGGACTGTTACCGGGAAGCGATTGCGCAAGGCTACCGATTTTATTCCTATGGCGATGCCATGGCCATAACAAAATAGGCGGTTGCCGAAAAATCAGCAACCGCCTGAAACAACAGAAAATCTAAAAAAGTCCAGAAAACCGATCAGCCGGCCGCAGCCGGACACTTGGTACACCCGCCGGCGGAACAGGGCGGCGTTGTGGCTGTGGCGCTGGAACCTGCCCCTTTCTGGGTACTGGCGTAACCATCTGCGTACCAGCCGCCACCCTTGAGCTGAAAAGAGCTCATGGACATTACTTTTTTAACCGACCCTTCACATTCAGGACAACTGCTCAACGGCGCATCCGCCATCCGTTGCTGCACCTCAAACACCTTTCGACAGGCATCACACTCATATTCATAAACTGGCATTTCTCTACTCCATTCCTGACAAATATACTCTTAAATATACTCTTTCCAGACTCAGAACCAAAAAACAAAAACCCTTCCAGCCTGGAGCTTATCTTCCTGTTTCTCTGTACTCAAAGAGAAACTATAATTTAACGCTCCTGACTTCATCTGTCAATAAGCACACTCTATGAAATAAGGCAAATTGCCGACCGCCGCAAAATCATGGTCGCTGATTACCTATCATCCGGGCTGATCGAGAACCTGCCGCAACACCATGGCCAGCTCATCACGCAGCACCGGCTTCATCAGCAGCCGGCGGACGCCCAGGGCCTTGACCTTCTCCTCATTAATGATCTCGCTGAAGCCGGTACAGAGAATGATCGGCAGATTCGGACGGCGGGCCAGCAGCCGCTGGGCCAGCTCAGCCCCGGTCAGGTGCGGCATGGTCATATCGGTGAGTACCAGGTCAAAAGCTGTCGGCTGGGCCTCAAACTGTTCCAAGGCCTGGCGGGAGTCGATGCAGGCGGTCACCCGATAGCCCAGCGCTTCCAAGATCCGCCGCATCAGCTCGACAATCACCGGCTCGTCATCTACCACCAGGATATGCTCATGGCCCCTGGGCAGGATGGCAGCCGTTCTCGCGACCCCTGCCACCCCTTTTCCCTCCAAGGCCTTGGGGAGATAGACGTGGAAGGTGGTTCCCTTGCCCGGTTCACTGTAGACGGTGACATGGCCACCAAGACTGGTGATGATACCGTGCACCACGGAGAGCCCCAATCCGGTCCCCTCCCCCTTGGCCTTGGTGGTGAAGTAGGGCTCGAAGATCCGCTCAACGACATGAGGCGGCATGCCACAGCCGGTGTCACTCACCTCCAACCGCAGATAAAGGCCGGGCTTGAGGTGGAGCTCAGCGCTATAGTCATCGGTGCCGATCTCCACCTCCTGCAGGGAGACCGCGAGGATGCCACCGGTCTCCCGCATGGCATGGTAGGCATTGGTGCAGAGGTTCATCACCACCTGGTGGATCATGGTCGGATCGGCCAGGACCATGGCCTCGGTACTGATATCCTGTCTGATCTCGATGGTGCTGGGGATGGAAGATCGCAGCAGCTTGAGTGCCTCCTTGACCATCAGATGGATCTGAAGGGGGCTGCATGCCTGCTCGGTCTGCCGGCCGAAGGTGAGGATCTGCTTGACCAGGTCCCGCGCCCGCTTGGCGGCCATCAAGACCTCCCGGGCCGGCTCGATCAGGGGGCTGTCGGCGGGAAGGCACTCGGCAATGATCTCCGAGTATCCCAGCACCGGGGTAAGGATATTGTTGAAGTCATGGGCAATGCCGCCTGCCAGGGTGCCGATGGCCTCCATCTTCTGGGCCTGGCGCAACTGCCCTTCCAGAGACTTCAGCTCGGTGATATCCCGGGCAATATAGACAATGCTTACCAACTCGTTATTCGGTCCACAAACCGGAGAAGTAGTAACCGAAAAAGTCTTGCCCATCCGTTCATGCTCGATTTCCGCGGTATGGGTTGCCACATCCCTGACAGTGAGTACAGCCGGGCAGCCCTCACAAGGCTGGGTCCCGCCATGGAACACCTCATAGCAGATCCTGCCCACCAGCTCCTCGGGCTGAACACCGAGCACCTCGCCGGCCCGACGGTTGGCCCGAAGGATACGGTGGTTGACGTCCTGAATGGTGACGATGTCGCCGATAGCCGCAAAGGTCCGTTCCCAATCCTCCTTGCCCTTGCGAAGCTCTTCTTCCCCCTGCTTGCGCCGTGTAATGTTGATAGCGATCTCCACCCGCACCAGACGCACCCCCCCATTCTGCCAGCGGATCGCCTGGTCCCGGCAGTCATACCATTGCTGGTCCACGGAATTCTGGAACTCCCAAGCATAGACCCCGGTGGGGGCGCCATCACTAGAGACCAATCTGTCATTGGTGCAGAAGGAGCAGGGACCATTCTGGCCGGCCTGGAGAACCTGCCAGCATTTCCGGCCGGCGCCCTCCCCAAAGATCTCCCGGCCATATTTATTCATGAACAGCAACTCGTAGGTCTCCATGTCGGCAACATAGACAAGACTGTCAAGGCCGTCAAGAATGTGGTACAGCCGCTCCTCACTCTGCGCCAACCGCGCCTCCGCCGCTTTGGATTCAGTAATATCGGTGATGGAACCCACATAGCCGAGCAGCAGGCCATTGCTGTCAGGTTCTTCCTTGGCCTGCCCCAAGACCCAGGTGATCGTGCCATCCGGCCGCTGGAAGCGGTACTCCTCTCTGAACGGTTGCTGGTTGCGGGCCGCCTGCTCCCACTTTCTGCCAACCCGCTCCCGGTCCTCCGGGTAGAGCGCTTTGATCCAGCCATCGCCCAAGGCCTCCTCCTGGGAGAGTCCGGTAATCTCCGACCAGCGTTCGTTGACATAGAAACGGCCGCCGGCGGCATCGGTGCGGAAGATGCCCACCGGTGCCAGTTCGGCCAGGGATGCGTACTGTTTCCTTGCCTGAGTGATCTGCTCATTGGCCTGCTGCAGCAGTTGAAAGGGCTCCCGGACGCTGGTTATGAACACCGCCCGATAGATAAAACCATAAGCCACGATCTTATATATGTGGCCCATCAGGTTGAAGATGTCGGTGACATCGGCGTACACGGTAAAGGTAAGTTCACTGAGGCAGGTGATGATGAGAGCGGCAAAGAGGCTGGTCGCGTCATAGAGGGTGGCCGGATTTCTCGCCTGGCGAAAAAACAGCCCTGCGGCCACGAGCATGATGGCGATGGCCGTATATTCGGCACCGATCTTAAACGGGGTCAACCCCTGCCCCACTATGAAGGTGCGCGGCCAGAGCGGCTGATGGTAGAGCGCCAGCCAGTAAATAATCCCGGTCAGGAGAAGGCCGCCGGCCAGCAGCCATTGGCGACTACGGGGAGAGGCCATGGGCCGCCAGGGCAGCAGCGCGAAGACCAGCATGGCTAGGGCAAAGAGCAAGCGCGCCGCCAGCCAGAAATTCAACCCTTTTTCGCGGTCGGCCGGGGTGACAAAATCAGGCATACCCTTAAAGGAGAGCATGTGGCCAAAATCAAGCAGCCCGACAACGAGCAGGGCGCAACCAAGAAAGACGACAGGTACTGGCCGTTCGGACCGGGAGGCATAGGCAACCCCAAACACCATGGCAGCGATGGCGATGGAAAAAGTTTCCGTGAAGATATGCATCGGCAGGGACATAATGGTGGTCCCCAGCAGGCCAGGCAGGAGAGGAAGCCGCCAGACAAGAACGAACAGACAGGTCAGGAGGAGAAGCAGGAGAATAATCCGCCCGAGAGTACCGCTGCTGGTTGGTTTGATCATAGTATCACTATGAGGAGGGGAAAGCACTATTCTGTTAGGACATCAATGAGTTGGAGGCCAGACAGCGCAGAGAGCAACGACCATATCTTACCTTTCAGTATCTAACAAAAGGCCCCCCGCTGTCAAGAGAAAGCAAAAAGAGTAACCCTCGCTCGACAGAGAGCCCTTTCTCTGGAAGAAGAGATCAAGGAACGAACTCATGCCGAAGAGACTCTTTATTCACTCTCTACAGACTGAAATTTTTACTTGTCATGCCAAACCCCAGCAGGTACATTGTGTCCATGTTTTTAATTCATACCTGCTTATAAAATAGAATTTCTAATAATGGAGACAAACTATGGCAAGCGACAAAGTTCAAGCGATCAATGACGCCAATTTCAAAACGACAATTTCTGCAAACGTACCATGCCTTGTTGATTTCTGGGCCCCATGGTGTGGCCCTTGCAAGGCAATCGGCCCCGTCATTGAAGATCTGGCCGAGGAATATAAAGGCAAAGTTACTATCCTCAAAATGAATGTTGACGACAACCCGGTCACCCCAGGACAATTTGGCATCCGCGCCATTCCCACCTTGATTCTCTTTAAAAAAGGTGAGATCGTGGACCAGATTACCGGCGCCGTAGGGAAAAAACAACTTGTTGACCTCATCAGCAAGGCCCTGTAATCAGCGGCCAATCTTATCTTTTCTTTTGGCTGGGATCTTTTCTTATCAAAAAAGTTAATGAAAAAAACTCATTTTGAACTGATCATCCTGGGCTCCGGCCCTGCCGGACTCACTGCCGGTCTGTATGCGGCAAGAGCGAGGATTGATCATCTTCTGATCGAAAAAGGCGCTGCCGGCGGTCAGGTTCTGCTCACCGACTGGGTTGACAACTATCCGGGTTTTCCTGACGGTCTTTCCGGATTTGAACTTGCCGAAAAGATGGAGGCCCATGCCAGGCGTTTTGGGCTTAATACCCTGACTGCCAATGTAGTCAGTATGGATCTCTCCCAAGCCCCAAAACGCCTCACCACAGAAGACGGTGAGCAGCTCAGTTGCAACGCCCTTATTATCTGCACCGGAGCCCGTCCGCAACTGCTGGGTATCCCGGGAGAAGTCGAGTTCACCGGCAGGGGCGTCTCCTACTGCGCCACCTGCGACGCCCCATTTTATCGCAACATGCATGTGGCCGTGGTGGGTGGCGGCAATACCGCCGTTCAGGAGGCCTCGCATCTCACCAAATTTGCCAGCCGGGTCACCCTGATCCATCGCCGTGACGCCTTGCGGGCCACCAAGATTGTTCAGGAAAGGGCTTTTGCCAACGATAAGATTGACTTCATCTGGAACAGTCATATTACGGCTATTGAGGGAGAAAAAGGGGTTGAACGGATTCACATCAAAGATAATTCCGGCAAAGAAACCAGCCTGGCCGTTGACGGTGTCTTCATCCTCATTGGCGTTATTCCTAATAATGAGATACTGCCCCTGCAACTGCTGAAGGCAGAACATGGTGGATTTATCCCCACAGACAATGAAACCCGGACCGCAATTCCAGGAGTCATGGCTGCAGGCGATATCCGCAGCAAAGAAGTACGACAGATCGTCAACGCTGCCGGCGAAGGGGCAACGGCTGTACTCGCCGCAGAACATTATCTGAACAATTCAACATTGTAACCAATCATGCCAATCATGCGCTTACCTGCTTTTTTCTCCCGCTCCCTTCTAGTCACCCTGCTTTCCGCAGCCCTTATGACTTTTTCTTTCAGTGGATGCGCCACCATGAAATCATGGTTTGGCATGGAGGAAGGCGAAGAGACCCAGCTTCCCGCAGACAGCCTGGCGGTTAAAGGCATGGATGCATACGACGTGGGCAATTACCATGAGGCGGCAAAACATTTTACCGCACTCCTGGACCATTACCCTTTCAGCCCCCAGGCTATGCTCGCTGAGCTGAAAGGCGCTGACTGTCACTATTTTATGGGAGACTATGCGGAAGCGCTGGTGCTTTACCAGAAATTTGAGGAACAACATCCAAGCAATGAGGCCGTTCCTTATGTCATGTACCAGATCGCCATGTGTAATTATCAGTTGATCGACACCATTGACCGCGACACCTCCGGCGCAACAAAATCCATCCGGGATTTCACCAAACTGATTAAGGCCTTTCCGCAATCACCTTATATCGATGAGGCCAAGGCGCGCATTAAGGCGGCCAACGAATTTCTGGTCAATCATGAATATCTCGTCGTGGAGTTCTATCTCAGAACCGACAAAGACCTTGAGGCCAAAACCAGGCTGAAATATCTGATCAAGACCTTCCCTGACGCCTCTATCACTCCACAGGCCAAGGCATTGCTCGCCAAGATCGAATCCGGTGAGAAGCTGGGGTTCAATCTCTCGTCCTGGTTCTCCAACCTGACAGAACTGCCGGACTGGCATCTCTTCTCCTCTGAAAAACCAGCACAACAAACCCACCCTGCAAAATAAGATTCTTCGCCTCCGCTGTCGAACAGACAATCCTGTTCGGCAGCGTCCGATCTTTTCTCATTTCATCCCGTTCATTCACTGCGGTTAGGTGAAAACGATCAACAATTTTCAAACCAGCGGATTCGTAAACGATGGGCGACACCTAATATAGGTAGCTCAACCAGTCGATATCCTATCCAACCGTAACTCACAACAGACGCTACCATCAGCAGACAGACAATCATATTGTCCACCAAGCTGTTCCGCGCAGGATTTGCCATCGCCCATAATCGACCAAGCGCAGACAGAATGAGGACATGAGAGAGATAAACTGTGTACGAAATATCACCGATAGATTGTAAAAACCTGGGAACGATGAATTTCTTTTCTCTTTCAAGAGTCGCCAGAGAAAGCATGAGCAATCCATACAGTGTGCCGATAATACTCACTCGCATGATGCCGGCCTCCTTGAGAATGTCAAAGACATACACAAGAGGTAACCCAACCAAGAAAAGAACGATGACTACCATCAAAGACATGCGCGAAGAGACTTTTCTGGAACACTCACTGGCAACGAAGATTGCCACTAAGGCACCAATGATAAACTCAAAGGTATAGGGATGAAGGACGATACGGACACCCGCCGACAAATTGGCTATTGTGGCAAAGGCATTGGCTGTTGCCACTATCATTCCCCATACAAGCAAGGATGACAGCAGTCGCTTTTCATTAAATTTCAACAAGACAGCGAAAACGGCATAAAACCATAATTCGTGAATAAGTGACCAGACCACCATGACCAGTGGCGGTTGACGATTAGGCAGCAAAAAAAAAGAAGAAAACAACTCAGCCTGATGGCCTTGTGATGAATTTACCCAATTGGGCCTGATTAAAAATACGGCAGCCGTCAAAAAGAAGTAGAACCAGTAGGTTGGATATATTCGGGAAAGTCGGCCCCAGAGGAATCGCCCTATCTCCCTGTTCCTCGCAAAACGCCCCCTGGTAACAGTCACCATCACGAAGCCGCTAATTACAAAGAACAGATCCACACCTGACTGCCCGAGCCGCAAAAAATCAGGCAGAAGCAGATCACCGCCGGAGTATTTTATCTCGATCGACATTAAATGGAATACTACGACAGCAAGGATCGCGACCCCCCTGAGCGCCTGAATAAAGAGCCACTTGTGCATTATTAATGATTTTGTGTGCCTGTCTCAATCTGCCTGTCGGGAGCCATTTCCATGCTTGCCACAATCTCTTAACATCCTTCTCAGGATAGTATCTCTTCAGTCAGCATGCCCTGCCCCAGAGAGAGCTCCATGGCCCTGACCGGGCAGATGGGCACACACAGACTGCATCCTGTACATTTGTCCGGATCAAAGAGCACGGCCATGTCCGGTCGATGCAGGGACAAGGCGCCCACCGGGCAGACACCGGTACAGACCCCGCACTGAAAGCATTTTTCATCATCCCGGCGAACACTGGCAGCAAGACGCTCAACCTTGACCCCCCGCTCTTCCAGATACTCAAGCCCTTTTCCCACATTGGCCTTGGTTCCTTTTAATTCGAGGATCATAAGCCCATCCCGCTGCGGCAAGATATCTGCCTTCAGGATATTAAACTCAACATCATACTGCTTCACCAACTGATAGATAATCGGCTCATTGCTGGTCTGCTTGGGAAATCGCAAGATATAAATACGGTTATACACGTTAAACCCCTTTTCTGAATTTCTCTTTGATCTATTGCCGGCCTGTTACAAGATTACGCCACAGCCTGCGTCTCCACCCTCATCACCCACTCATCAATCAAAATCAGGAGCGCGTCAAGGGCCTGATTGGTGTTTATGGTTATCAACTGCTCCGGTCTCAGCTCACTTGGCAGCTCAAACCTCACCTTCTGTTGCAGATAAACCTCCCAACGGCCATCAGACACCGCCTGCGGATCCTGTTGCCGTTGTTCCATTCGCTTGCGCATTACCTCTTCAGGACAGATGCAATGCACAAAAAGCACCCTGGCCTTGCCTGCCAAGCCTTCCTGAACCCGTTGCCGCTCACCACGATCCTGATACGATCCATCAAGAACCACACAGGCCCCGGGGTTTGCATCCAGATCCTGCTCCGCCAGGATCAACAACTGATCGTAGGTCCTGCGGGAAAATTCGCGGCTGTAAATCCCCTGATCCACTGCCGCCGCCTGCCTGCTCTCAGGGACAAGACCCGCAAGCTCTTTGCGTACCCGGTCGGAATTATAGTAGGCACAACCATGGTGCCTGGCCCAGGCCGCCGCCAGATAACTCTTACCAGTGGCAATCATCCCAAAAAAAACCAGCACCTTACTGGCAACCACCACTTCAGCCACCTGCCTTCATGGCATATCTCTGGGCCAGGGCAAAATAACGGGCCGCCTGTTCCTTACACCGTACGACCACAGACGCATCAACCGCCGGATCACTGGCCGTAAAGAGACTTATCTTGCCCCGCACCATGGCCCGGTAACATTTATAAAAATCAAGCATCTCCATAAGACCGGGATCTGCTGATTCTTTGACAAAACATTCAATAAAATAAGCAGCAAGAGTATCGAGGCCATGAAAGTCAAGATCCATGGCCAGAAAGGCCACATCAGCCGCCACATCCGAATAGCGAAAACGCTCATTAAATTCTATGCAATCAAAGATGTGCACAGGATCAGTCAGACAGATATTGGCAGAATAGAGATCACCATGACAATCACGAATCTTCCCCGCCGCCCGGCGTCGCTCAAAACGCTGTTCATCTTGCAGGAAGGCGCGGGCATAATCACCAATCTGGAGAAACTGGCCACGACTGATGGCTCCTTGATCCACAAAAGACTCGGTCTGATCAAAATTTTCCAGGACATTCACCGCAACAGAAGCGGCACGCCCGAAGTCCGCAATGGCTTCCGTCCCATCAGCCCGCTGATAAAAGGGAACAAGCACAGCAATGATCCGGTCAATCTGCCCGCGATCCAACTGACCTGCGGTAATCACCTGGGACATCATCCGATCTTCCGGCATGCGGGCCATCTTCACCCCATATTCCACCACCTCGCCCCTGCCGTTCAGACTATACTGACTGCCCTCCCGATTGACCGTGACCACCTCCAGATACAGATCAGGACAGAGACGACGATTAAGGATCAACTCCTGTTCACAATAATATTTCCTCTTCTCCAAGGTAGAAAAATCCAGGAATCCAAAATTCACCGGTTTTTTCCATTTATAAACAAAATCGCCGGCAAGCAGGACAAAGGAGATATGGGTCTGAATAAGGTGAATACCCTCCACGGCATGGGGATAGCTGCTGCTCTGCTGCAGATACTGAATATAGGCGGGCATGATCTCTTCGCTCATCGGTCACTCCTGATACAATGAAACTTTCTTTAGAATAATTTTTCTTCGCAATAAACTACGACAAAGCCTTTACCTTATTTTATTCTCATGATAAACATCCTTTTACAAAAATGAAATCATTCGTGCAAGACGGTATCTCTCTTTTTCAGCCCAGCTCCCAAGAGAAATAAAAACGTCGGAACGACTCAGGTGGATAGATGGAAGGTTGAAAGTTTTGAGAGACAAAAAATTCTTAAACCACTTCATCTCCCCCTATAAACAGTGAAGCACGACAAAGCGCCATGAATCCGGATCAACTGACCCAACTTCTCCAACTGGTCCAGGCTGGGCAATGCAGCATTGACGATGCTGTCAGGCAACTGAAGCATCTCCCGTCAGAGATGATTGAGGACGCCTGCCTGGACCATCATCGCTGCCTGCGCACCGGGATCCCGGAGGTCATTTACGGGGCCTCCAAGACCCCGGAACAAATCATCACCATTGCCACCACCCTTCTCAAGCGATCATCCCTGCTCATGGCAACTCGGGTGGATGCGGTCAAGGCGGCTGTTGTCCAGAAATCTCTGCCGGAAATTCACTACTATCCTCAGGCCAGGATGCTGACCGGAAATAAAAAAGAACAGGATTCCCAGAGATGCCGCGGGCTCATTCTCATTATCTGTGCCGGAACCTCCGACATCCCGGTAGCAGAAGAGGCCAGGGTCACCGCAGAGACCTTGGGTCATTCAGTGCAGACCCTCTATGATGTCGGGGTCGCCGGCCTGCATCGCCTCCTGAGTCATCAGGGCCTGCTGCACACAGCCACCGTTATTATCGTGGTAGCCGGGATGGAAGGGGCACTGCCCAGTGTCGTCAGCGGTCTTACGGCCTGTCCGGTCATTGCGGTTCCCACGTCAATTGGTTACGGAACAAGTTTTGGTGGACTTGCCGCCCTGCTTGGCATGCTCAACAGTTGCGCGCCAGGACTGGGCGTGGTCAACATCGACAATGGCTTTGGCGCTGCCTGCCTGGCCACGGCAATCAACAGAAAAACATAAAACAGAGGCCAAACTGTGAGCAAAACTTGCAAGATTCATGCAGTGCTGTATAATCGCTGCACGAACACCTTCACTTAACTTATTCTTCAGTTTTCATTCATCATCTATCTTTTTTATAGAAGAAACTTCAGGGACGTCAATGAACACATCACTCAAGCTCAAGATCGGCACACTCCTGTTTCTCGTCATCCTTTCCGTCATCACCATCGTTCCCTCCTTTTATTCGGCAACGCCAGACTGGTGGAAAAAATATATGGCGCCGGAAGGATTACGTCTCGGCCTTGATCTGCAGGGAGGGATGCATCTGGTGCTGAAGGTTGACCTGAAAAAGGCCGAAGAAAACTCCCTTGAACTGGCTGCAACCGATCTGAAAGACAGTCTCAAGGAAAAATCGATCACCGCCGTACGGAGCGAAGGCAAGCCCGGAACCATTATCTTTACCCTGCCCAATACCGGTGCCGTAGAGACCGTCAAAGATCTGATCAAAAATGATTTCCCTAATATCAATGTGCAGGTAGAAGCCAAAGAGGGTTCATTTCCACGAATCACCCTGAAGCTGAAAGACTCAGAGATCACCTTCATCCGAACCCACGCAGTCGATCAATCTCTGGAGATTATCAGAAACAGGATTGACCAGTTCGGTGTTGCCGAACCGGCGATCATCCGGCAGGGCGCAGACGAGATTGTCGTCCAGCTTCCTGGGGTCAGGGACCCAAAGCGGGCGATGAAACTTCTGGGTGAAACCGCCCAGCTTGAATTTAAACTGGTGGCAGAAACGGCGGGTATCAACCTGCAGGATTTAATTGATCAGGCCAAGAAAAATGGCCAATGGGCCGACAATGAGGGGCGGAAAAAGCTCAACCGGGCCCTGCAGAACCGCCTGCCGCCAGACACGGAGATCTATTTCGAAAAGGATAAGGACAAGCAGACCGGCCAGGAGATCATCCGTCCCCTGCTGCTCGAAAATCAGACCTTGATGACTGGTGACATGGTTAAGAATGCCCAGGTACGCATCGGCGGTCAGTTCAATGAACCCTATGTCAGCATTGACCTCACCGGTCGGGGCGGCAAGGTTTTTGCCCATATTACCGAAAAAAGTGTCAACCGGCAATTGGCTATTGTCCTTGATGACGTTGTCCGCTCGGCCCCATCCATCCGGGAAAAGATCATGGGCGGATCAGCTCAGATATCCGGCCGTTACAGCCATGAAGAGGCAACAGACCTGGCCATTATCCTGCGGGTCGGCGCCCTGCCGGCGCCGGTTGATATTATCCAGAACCTGACGGTCGGCGCCAGCCTTGGCCAGGACTCCATCCACAAGGGTCTGACCGCAGGGATCTTTGGCTCACTTCTGGTTATCACCTTCATGATGATCTATTATCATCTCTCAGGAATCATTGCCAATGGGGCCATGGTCCTCAACATCCTCTTTCTTTTTGCCGGACTGGCCATTCTCAATGCCACCCTGACCCTGCCAGGTATTGCCGGTATTATTCTCTCCATCGGTATGGCCGTGGACTCCAACATTCTGATCTTTGAACGAATGCGTGAGGAGTATGATCTGGGAAAATCAGTCCGATCCAGCGTCAACGCCGGCTTTAGTGAAGCACTCTCTACCGTTGTTGACTCACATGTAACCACGCTTATCACCTCTATGGCCCTGTTCTTGTTTGGCACTGGCCCGATCAAGGGTTTTGCCATCACCCTGTCTCTGGGCGTTCTTTTCAACCTGTTCTCCACCCTGTACTGTTCCCGTTTTGTATTTGACATCCTGCTCTCTTTAAATCTCCTGAAAAAATTAACCTTTCTCCGGTTTACGAGAACGCCCAACCTCGATTACATGAAGCTGCGCCACATCACCTATGCCATCTCAGCGGTCCTGGTCGGCATCGGCATCATCGCCTCTATCCAGATTGCTCGGGGTAAGGCCAATATGGGGGTTGATTTTTCCGGCGGCACCCTGTTGCAATACAAGGCATCTCAGGCATTTACCATGGACGAGGTTCGTCAAACCTTTAACAAGCACAACATAGAGGGCCTTGATCTGCAAAAGGTTGAAAACGAAAATAGTCTGATTGTCAAGGTCAAGAAATCAGAAAGGATTATTGGCAATCTCAGCGACCAGATCAATTCTATCCTGACCACAGAATTTACCGACAAACATTTCACCCTGGAAAGCCAGTCCGAGATTGGTTCTTCTGTAAGTTCCGTCCTGCGGAACAAGGCCGCAATGGCTATCCTGATCTCTCTGGTCGGCGTTATTATCTATCTGGCCCTGCGCTTTGATATCCGTTTTGGAGTAGCGGCCGCCATTGCAACTCTCCATGACGTCTTTATCATTCTTGGACTCTGCTGGATGCTGAATATGGAAATGACCCTAATGATTGTCACGGCCATGCTCACCCTTGGCGGCTATTCCCTCGCGGATACAGTCGTTATCTTTGACCGGATCCGCGAGAACATGGCTAAAGACAAGACGCACACGCTCATCAGCCAGATCAACGACAGCATCAATCAGGTTGTCGGAAGAACTATTTCGACAGGGCTCACCGTCTGTATGACCTTACTGGCACTGTTACTCCTGGGCGGATCCGTTATTCATGATTTTTCCTTTGTCCTTTTATTCGGCGTCATCATTGGGACCTTCTCCTCCGCGTTCGTGGCCAGTCCTGTGCTGTTGCTCTGGCCTGAAAAGAAGGAACAACAGTAATGAACCCGCCCCTGCTCCCTAAAAATGTCACCAGGATAGAAAAAGAGGAGACATTCCGTTTCTCCTGTCATCCCTCCGTCGCCTGCTTTACTGACTGCTGCCGCCAGCTGGAACTGGCCCTGACTCCGTACGATGTGCTGCGTCTGAAAAAAGGTTGCGGCCTCCGCTCTGAGGAATTTCTCGACCGCTATGTGATCATGGAGCTGGAAGAACACGAAACCTTCCCCCGTTTTTACCTCACCATGGTCGATGATGGCCAGGCAAGCTGTGTCTTTGTTTCGAACGCCGGCTGCACCCTGTATCAGGATCGACCAGGGGCCTGCCGGGCCTATCCCTTGGGCAGGGCAGCCATTCGTCAAGCTGACAACACCATGGATGAGTTCTTCGTCCTCCTGCGAGAAAGCCACTGCCAGGGATTCCAGGAACAGCAGGAGCAGAATGGCGCCACCTACAGCACCGAACAAGGGCTGGCAACCTACAGTCGCTTTAACGATGCGGTGGCGGCTCTCCTGCAACATGACCAGATACGACAGGGAAAAAGGTTTACAGAAGAGCAGATCGAGCAGTTTATCCTGGCCCTCTATAATCTTGACCAATTCCGGACATTGTTGTTCACTGGACAGATTTCTGGAACAATACAACAGAACGACACGACAAGACAGCGCCTGACCGATGATGAGGAACTGCTTCTCTACGCCATTGACTGGCTCAAGGACATATTATTCAAGAAGTGATTGTTTTTCTAAGGCGCGACTGACCATGCTCAAGCTCATTATCTTCGACTGCGACGGGGTCATGTTTGACTCCAAATTTGCCAACCAGGAATACTACAATCAACTTCTTGCCCATTTCGATCGACCGGCAATGAGTCCGGCAGAACTTGAGCACGTCCATATCCACAACGTGCTGGACTCCATCCGCCACATCTTCCGCCATTATCCACTGCAAGATCTGGCAGAGGTGCATGCCTATCGCATGGCCCTTGACTACACACCCTTTCTCAGCCACATGCGAATGGAGCCGGATCTCATCGAATTTCTTGAGGAAACAAAACCCAGGTACCAATTGGCTATCTCCACCAACCGCACCAACACCATGGTGCCCATCCTGCAGATGTTTGCGTTACAGGACTACTTTGACAAGATAATGACCGCAGAAAACGCGCGCCGCCCCAAACCAGCACCGGACGCCTTGCTGGAAATCCTTGATTATTGTGGATGTCAGACCGGTGAAGCCATTTACATTGGCGACTCCATTATTGACCGGGAACATACCGCCAACTGCGGGATGCGGCTGATTGGATTCAGAAATCCAGCCCTGCCCGCCGAGTATCACGTGACCTGTTTCAAGGAGATCCTGGAGCTTCCCCCCTTTCGTGAACCTCTCTGATTCCATCTCAATCTCAGCCAAGACCACTCTGCCCGTCCCCGCCTATGCCATTGTAACAGTTACAGTTATGCGGCAAGAACAGCATAAGGATCCATAACAAAAGGGAGAAGGATGTAACGGTTATTTCGTAACGATTTCTAATGATTCCCGGCCAGGCTCTCATCTTTTTCTTCCAGTGCATCATCCACTCTTTTGATCCCCTCCATGAGAAGTTTCATAAAATCACCAACTTCCGCCGCCTTCATCTCCTGCGGGGAAAGACCAATAGTAAATCTATAGGTTCCTTCATGCTCACCAAGTATGGCAAAAATCGCCTCCTCATTTTCTTGCGCCCGATAATGGGCATTAATAATACATCCCTCCCTGAACGAAATCTTTCCCGGACCGTGAGGAAGGTCAAAGGAAAGCACACCGGTTTTGCTATTCATATGAAAGACCTGAAACAACTCTGCAGGGGCCATATCCTGCAATCTCCCCTGCATACAGGAGGCAAAATCTTCCGCCCGGGCCCTGTTCACCCGCGTCAGACGCTTGGCCAATAAACTGGCCATAAACATCTGAACAGCAGGCAGTTTGTGGAGCAAAAAATGAAAATCTTCACTGGAAACCGCAAGCACCTCAGTATCACACAAGGCCCTGACTGACGCCCCAGCCACCTCACCTCCCAGATAACTCATCTCCCCGCATATTTCACCAGACCCCAAGGTCGTGATAACAACAGGCCCATCAATCACCAGCACTTGTCCCGAGATAATAAAATACAGATACGCATTCGCCTCCCCTTTATGGATCAGAAGGGCCCCTTCATGAACAATATTCTGTTGACACCGCCTAATAAATTCCTTTAATTCGTCGTCAGGGATGACCTGAATCAAGGGAAATAAGCGAATCTTCTCCAAAAGTTCCTGTTCTCTGCTCTCCAACACCACAGGCTTCGCTCCTGCTTCTATGGCCAAGGTGTCAGAAGTTGAAATCGGCACAAATTTAATCAGGCCCGTACAACCACTACAATTGAATATCGGTTTTGCCGCTATCAGATCATCTGGTTTTGCCGCCAGAAATCTGAACAATAACTGGGTCATTTCCCGAACCAGAATCAGACAGGTTGCCTTGTTTCCAGGACAGGAAAGCGATTTGTCCGACAGAATCAACCGGTCACCAACCTTATAAAAGGGGCAACGGTTTCCTTCAATAATTTCAAAATTGACCTGCAAGGATTTCATATCTTTCTGACTGCAGAATAAAGATTTAAATTTTCCATCATGAAACAAAGAGGAGCATATTCTTCTATTTTACCACGGATATCCCCTCTTGACACTTCCCGCAAAGTTTTTTTCAAAACAATCACGGTTCGCCCCCATCTTTACCAAAAGATTCGGTGAAAAATGAGAATAACTTAGAAGCATACGGATATCTCATTCCAAAAATAAAAAAATTCCTCTTCTTCGCAAAACCTGATACATTTGTACCAAGATTTTCATTAATTGTCTGAACGTATCAACGTCATTGCATGTGACGCAAGGTTGCAAAAAACTCTCATCATTCAACTGAGGCATCAGTGAACTTTCATGGCCATCATCTCTGAACAGCTTGAAGCCATTTTTCAAGAAATCAAGACCAACTTTGCCCAGCATCAACAGATTCAAGTCACACCCATTGCTGGAGACCCACCTGAACAGTATCGCGTCGCCTATCACCTGCAGGGATTCTGCAAAAAAGATGGGGGAGAAGTCCAAATATGCCCTAACCATATCATCACTATCACCCTGCCTTTTGGATTCCCCCACTTCCCCCCAAACTGTACGCCTGAAAGCCCTGTCTTCCACCCTGACTTTGATCAGGCGGCCATCTGCATCGGGGAGTTTTGGGAAAACAACCCTTCTCTTGCCGAACTGATCATTCATATTGGCCGCATGCTGTGCGGCGAAATCTACTCAAGCAATAATGCTTTCAATGAAGAAGCTGCTACCTGGTACAAGGAAAACCAGAACCAACTGCCCCTGGATACCATCCGTCAATTATCAGCGCCTGAAGAACAGCCCCTGCAGCCTCCCGAAGAAAAGCGTGCAGTCACCACCCCTCTTACGCCTCTGGGCTTGGTGGACATTGTCGATGAAACCTTTTTTCCAAGAAATGAAGAGGTAACCATTGATGACAACGAATCCTCCGAACGAGCGAATACCTTTACTGAAACTACGATAGAAAAAGTTTTTCCTCCTTCTCTGCACCAATCTCCCGTTACCCCCCAACACCTGGAAACAGTATCAAACCTGAACAGCCCGGATCAGCACAAACATGATAACGCCCGAAAAATATACCAGGAAGGGGAGGCATTTGAAAACAAGGGGCAGCCAGCAAGAGCCTTAGAAAGATATAAAACTGTAAAAAGTTTGGCCCCAGATTTTCCAGAGATAGATAAAGATATCAGTCGTGCACAATATTCTCTGGAGATACTTAGCGACTTGGTAGCAGGAGATTATTCCGAAGAAGACAGCAACGGCAAAAAGAAATCAGCGGTAAAACCCAAAGGCAAAAAGGTCGAATCGCCATCCCCCAAAAAACATTCTGTTCCACAAGAGAGGAAACAAACCTCTCGCTGGCCGGCCATTATCATTGGCAGTGGCTGTACAGCCGTTTTGCTCACCCTGATTGGTGGTTACCTCTTTTTCAACACTCAATGGGAACATGCTCAAACAAAGTTTAAAGAATGCAAACAGCTTCTGGATAGAGATCTGTTCTCGGATGCCGATCAAAAATGCACCGATGCCATGGCGTTAACCTTCAAAATTCTCTTGATCAAACAACAGGAGAAAAAACTTCTCACCGAAAAGATTAAAGAGATCCAGAGTTCCGAAAAATTAAAAAAAGGACTTGCGCTAAGCAAAAAAGACACCAGTCAACCGGAATGGCAGAAATCCATGTTCCTTGCCGATACATACCTGGCTGACAACAAATGGAAAGAGGCCATGGCAAGTTACACGCTCGCTCTTCAGCTTGCAACTAAGATACCAACAGTTGATCGCGCCATCCTTGATCAGATCCATAGCAACATTGCAACCGCCCAATTTAATATTTTTTTACAGACGGGTGAGCAGGCTTTAGCTAAGTCAGAATGGGATTCCGCAAAAGATTACTTTAACAAGGCCGTGGATCTCACCAAACAAAATCCCCACATTCCACCAGAGGCCCTTTCCCGGATTAAATCCCTTACTGGCCAGGTCGAATTTAACAAGTTAATGGCTGCAGGTGAAGAAAATTTTTCGAAAGGAGATTGGCAGAATGCCCTTGTTGCTTTCGAACAAGCTCAAAAGATAGATCAAAACTTCTCTTTTTCTAATGCCAAAACAGTCGCCTCTCTTCAAGAGGTCATAGTCAAAACCAAGGTATTCAACGCCCTGGAACAGGGGAAGAAGGCAGTTGCGGATGCACAATGGGATCAAGCCATCAATCAATACGAAACAGCCATTCAACTCCTGAAAGAAAACAATGAGATCCTCAGTGGCGACAACCCCCTGCAAAGCCAGCAAAAAATTTCACGACTGATGCTTCACGCCGCGATTATCAGAGACAAACAAAGCGCTGCCGACCACTTGAAGAACAAGGAATCTACCCAGGCAATCGACAAAATGCAGGCTATCATCGAGACGATAAACATGAGTTCTTTCGCCAAAGAACAAGAGTTCCAGACAATTATCAAAGAGACCATGATCTCTATCAATCAGACTCAAGAAGACGCCCTCATCGCCGAGCAGATCTCATATCTAACCAACAACTACCAAAAGCTCTTCACCCAGAATAACCCAACCCTGACCGCTGAGAATTTATCGCAACCACGGGCCAACCTTCTTAAAAAAATAGACAATAAACTGCTCTTCAAACTCCAGTGTTTTGAGCAGGGCCAGGGCCGACCAGTACTCTTGCAGATAAGTTATATCTATAATCCTGCCACCAAACAATGGCACCTTTTCAATAATGACAAACCTGCAGGCGAACAAGAGGCAGAAACTGTTGGCCAGAATATCCTTTCCTCAGCTTATCAGGCCCAGGAAAATCATGCCATTCAAGAGCAGATATCATACCTGACCGACAATTTTCAGACCCTTTTTATCAAAAACAACCCCGCACTGCACCGTGAAAACTTATCAAAACCTCAGGCAAGCTTTGTGAAGAAGATAGGTGAAAATATGCTGTTTCTACTCCAGTGCTTCGAACAAAGATCTGACAAACCAACACTTCTAAAAGCCAATTATCTCTACGATCCAGCAAGCAACCAGTGGGAGATATACACCAATAAAAAAAGTAAATAGTTCTTTAGGTACTCTCCTCACATTTTTATTGATATTTATCATTGGGTACGGATGAATACTGGATTAAAAAACGGAACAACCACCACCCAGGAGCGCCAACCATGTCCCTCACTATCAGTTCACCAGCATTTGCAGATAACTGCCAGATCCCGGCCATCTATACCTGCGACGGCCGGAACATCTCTCCTCCCCTGCAATGGACCGGAGTTCCGTCTGGCGCCAAGAGCCTGGTCCTGATCATCGACGATCCTGACGCCCCTGATCCGGCGGCACCCAAAAGGATCTGGGTCCACTGGATCCTGTACAATATCCCGTCCAGTGTCTCTATCCTGCCTGAAGGTATCGCCCCTCATGCACTGCCAGCGGGGACAATGGAAGGCCGTAACGACGGCAAAGAAACAAGCTACGGCGGCCCCTGCCCGCCCATAGGCTGCCATCGCTACTTCCATAAGCTCTATGCTCTGGACGTCATCCTGCCAGACCTGCGGCAGCCCACAAAACAGGTGCTCCTCCAGGCAATGGATGGCCATATCCTTGCCCATGCGGAAACCATCGGCCTCTACCATCGGCCTCACAAGCCATCATAATTTCAATTTGCATTCAAGCCAATACCTTTGTCGGTCGTGCTTTTGCCAGGCAAGCAAGGCAAAGCTAAAACTCCGGCCTTGTCAAGCACGACACTGCAGCATCCATACTTTGCAACTGTGCGCCGCGCAGCTCCTCAACAGAACCGCGCAGCCATCTCTTCAAGGCCCAGGAGATGCAACAAGTCCTCAAGGCGTTGACTGGGGCGCCGGCGCGGCAGGTCTTGAAACTTTGCAAGGATAAGCTCATTTTTCATCGAATGTTCCCACCCCACAAGTTCAGTGACACTCACCTGATACCCATGGGCCTCAAGCTGCAGACAGCGCAGCACATTAGTGATATGACTGCCAAATTCGCGGGTATGCAGGGGATGCCGCCAGATTTCGGTAAGGACATCGCCGCCCAATCTCTTCCCCTTGTTTTTTTTCAGCACCGACGCCACTTCCGCCTGGCAGCAGGGCACCAGCACAATACATTGCACCTCTTTCTGCAGGGCAAAGTGGATGGCATCATCAGTTGCCGTATCGCAGGCATGAAGGGCGGTTACTACGTCAACCTTGGCCGGCAGCAAGGAAGAACTCGTTGCCTCGGCCACCGACAGGGTCAAAAAAGACATGCCGGGAAACTCCAGTCGCCGGGCCAGTTCCTGCGACCTTTGCACCAGCTCATCCCGAGTCTCAATCCCATAGATATGCGATCCATTCTCCAGCTTCTTAAAAAAAAGATCGTAGAGGATAAAACCCAGATACGACTTGCCGGCCCCATGGTCCACAAGCTGTATATCCTGATGATCTTTCTGGATTTCCTGCAGAAGCGGCTCAATAAACTGGGTGAGATGATAGACCTGTTTCAGTTTCCGCCGGCTGTCCTGATTCATCTTCCCGTCTCGGGTAAGAATATGCAATTCCTTCAGCAGTTCGACCGATTGACCAGGTTTTATCTCGTGCATGATATGAAAAAAGTTTTAAGTTTTCAGTGGTAAATGGTAAGGAGTAAGGAGTAAGTGTTTAGGTGAATAGAGAGACGATCCTGACAGACTAAAAGACTACAGACTCAACGACCTTGTATGCAACGACTCTTTCAATCATTTCTTCTCTTCTGTCTTCTGCTGACAACAGCAGCGACCCCTCTGAGCGCCAAAACCGTTGAACTGCCACTTTTCCTGCGGACCAAGATCTTACAAAATGCCCTGGTAGAGTCTCTCTCCCCGCAGCCGGACCGTCCCACTGTACTCTTTCAGGAGGGTTCCTACAACTATCTTCATATCTCCAAGCCCCAGTTATCCATCCGTGACGGGCAACCCTATTTCAGTTGTAACGCCACCGCCGGAATGGGGTTTGATTCACTCGGGGTCCTGCCGTCGGTAGTCAAATGGAGTGGATCCATTCTCATGAAGTTAAACTTTTATGTGGATCCCCAATGGCAGCTACGTTATCGCATTATTAACTCCACCATCTATAATGAAAAAGACGGCAAGCCTGTGGTTACGGGATTTGCCTGGGAGCTCTGCAAACGTTTCCTGCATCCTCGCCTAGAGCAATACGCCTTTGATCTGGCCATGCCCAAAAAAGACATTACCGCCGTGCTCCGTGCCTGCACCTCCCCGACAAATACCACGCCACTTGAGGCGGCCCTGAGCACGCTCACCGTCGGAACCCTGCACACCAACGCGGACGGTCTTATCGTCCCCCTGCTCCTGACTGTGGCTGACGCCCAGACCCACGTGGCGCCTCTGCCGCCTCAGGCGCCCCTCGGTTTTGAAGAAATGGAGAAACTCCAGCATATTTTTGAACCGCTCGATGCCTTTCTGGTCTTTATCATCAAGAACCTGAGCGCCGACACCGTCAATGCACCTGTTGACGCGCAGCAACAGAAACAGCTCTTTGACCTGCTCATCACCAGCCGATATCAACTGCTGATGATCCTGACCGGCCAGGCGCCAATGGAGAGCACAGATCCATTACGGCTGTTATTTATCGATGCATGGGAGCAATTACGCCCCATCATCGAACAGAATAGCGGCAAAAATGGGTTGATGCAAAAACAACTGCTGCGCTACATGACCTTTGTCAATGCCGGAGACGCCCTGCTGACACTCGATGCCGCCGCCCCTGGCCTTGGCATCCATCTTACCAGTGATGGTCTGCGGCGATTGGCAAGGATGCTGCAGCCAGGTTCCGCAGAAGACCCTCTGCACTTTGACTGGAAGATCGATCCCGCCCTGCGCGAGCTGTTCCAGTTCCAACCAGAGCCGGAAGCAAAGATTCAAGACTTTCCGCCAGACGCGATACAAGAGCCACCAGCAGATTTTCCGCCGGAACCAGTGCCGGTACCGACACCTGCTCCGGTGCCGAATGCAACACCAGATTCAACACCACAAACGGCCCCCAAGCCGATCATAGAACAAGACATACCGCTCCCACCAACAAAAGACTCAACAGCAAACCCACCAGCCCCAGCACAGGGTTCGACAACAGGCCAGTATCTCTTGAATTTTCTAGTGGGGGTTGCCCATGCCGAAGGGCCCCCACCCCTGACCACTACCGAGCTGAAAAAACGGCTGGATCACTGGGTGCCAAGCCCGGAAGAGCTGACGGAATATGGAAAAATCATTGCCCAACTGCTGAAGTCCTTTGCCCGTGAACAGATAAAAAAAGACAGTCTTGAACCTCGCTATGCAACAATCTACCAGCATCTGATTCCTGCCACCGCCATGATTGAGAGCTGCTGGCAGCAATATGAACGCAAAGACGACAAGATCGTCACGCTGCAATCTCAGTCAGGTGGGCTTGGCATCATGCAGATCAATCAACATGTGTGGCGGGGATTTTACAATATAGAACGATTACAAGGGGATGTTGCCTATAACATCCAGGCGGGAAGTCAAATTCTGATGCGCTATTTTAAAGAGTACGGCACACAAGTAGCCAAAGAGAATGGCAATCCTGAGCACGCCGCCCGTGCCGCCTATGCGGCATATAACGCCGGACCACGCGCCAGCCGCAGGTTCATGAAACCAAACGCCAACGCCCGTCAGAAACGGGTGGACGAACACTTGTGGGATCTCTATCAAAAGATTGCCGCCGGCGGCAGCGTCGATTTGGCAACCTGCAATATCCTGTAGAAAGCAGGCGCGGCTTCAGCCGCAATCATCAGAGGTCAGGTGGAAATCACGGTTGAAGCCGTTCTACTTGTCCCAGCCATGTTCCCCGATCAGATTAACAAAGCGAACACGCTCAAGGAGTTCCACCTGGATAAGGCCATCTTTTTTGGTAACCATCTGTAATTCCTGTACGTCCTGATCACCAACAGGGATCACCAACCGGCCGGGATCTGCCAATTGAGCCACGAGTGGCTCCGGAATCTCAGGGCCGCCAGCCGTCACCATAATGGCATCATAGGGGGCATACTCCGGCCACCCCAGAGTCCCATCATCAAACTTGGCCTGGATATTGTAACAGCGCAGACGGTCAAAGATTCGACGAGAACCGGCAAGCAGATTGTTGAGCCGTTCTACGGTATAAACCTTGGCACAGAGTCGGGATAAAATAACTGCCTGATATCCCGACCCCGTCCCGATCTCCAGAACTTTTTCCGTACCTGTCAACTGCAGGGCCTGGGTCATGTAGGCTACAATAAAGGGCTGGGAGATGGTCTGTCCGTCAATAATAGGTAACGGATAATCCCCATAGGCATTGGCCTGCATGGCATCATCGACAAAGAGATGCCGCGGCACCTCACCCATGGCCGCCAGCACCCGTGGATCATGAATACCACGGCTGATCAGTTGTTCCTGTACCATCCGCTGACGAATGGTCTCAAAACGATCCGTCACTTGCCAGTCTTTGTTTCAATTTTAGTTTCAGCCTCGGTTCCGGCTTTCTGGTCGATCTTCTGCCACTTGCAATCCTTCTTCCAGTCAAGCTCACCCTTGCAATAGTCACCATAACGGACCTCAGTCACAATGTCGCCCTTCAGGGTCAAGACAACCGTCTTGACCCCTTTGGCGGAAAACGCCCCCCCCACCACGGGTGCCTGCTGCAACAGTGACTTGTCTTCCTCCTGATACATCCACTCTTCAGTCGTGGCCGAGACCTTCCGCGTGGAGTCCGGATCCCCCAGCAAAGAAAGCGCCTCCTGACGGGTGGTTGCATCGGCCTTGATCAGACCGACATCCGAGCCCAGATGACGTACAGGATGGTTATGGCAGCCAGACATGGCCAGACAAAGCAAGACAGTGATTAACAAACCAGCGAAACGACGTGTAGAGACAAATATCGCGCAAGTGGACATCTTATTCTCTCCGTTAAAAAAGGAAACTTTTGGACACAATTTCAAAAGGCCAGAAATATCCTGAATATTACACAAAAACAATATGCAGGATATAGTCTGTAGCTTTTTTTTTTTCAATATTTATGTCATAGACAACCAGCGGCCCGGTTCAGAATCTTGTAATTCCGTTCCACCATGGCCAGAGGGTCAACCACCAGTCCAGCCTGGATCATGGCATTATCATAGATCTGGGCAGCCACCTCGGCGGCAAAGGGCTCGTCACTTTTCTGCAACTCAGCCAACTGCTTGATCAATGGGCTGGCAGTATTGATTTCCAGGTTCTTTTTGCTGCTCGTGGCCGCCAACCCTTTCTCCCGGCGACTGGCAGCCATCACCCGCTCCATGGAAGAGGTCATATAGCCATCAGGATTGACTATCATGGCCGGGGCATGGGCCAGACGCTTGGACTCAACCACATCCGCGACCTTGTCTCCCAGGGTCTGTTTCAACCAACTGACCAGCACCGCCTTGGCCCCCTGCTCCATTTGCCCGGCCTCTTCGCTGGCAGCCTCATCTTTATCTTCAGAGGCGCCGCCCTTGCCAAGATCCAGATCCGCCCTATCGGCAGAGACCAGTTTTTTACCATCAAATTCGGCCAGATGACTGAGCACGAAGTCATCAATGGGCTCAAGAGTATAAAGGATCTCAATATCTTTTTTGGTGAACATCTCCACATAGGGGCCAGCCTCAATAGCCGCGCGACTGGGGCCATTGATGTAATAAATGGCCTCCTGTCCCTCTTTCATCCGCTCCACATAGGCGGCAAGGGATATCGGTTTTTCCTGCTCCGACCGCGAAGACTCAAAACGAACCAGCTTGCCCAGCTCTTTCTGGAACTCATAGTCAGAGGTAATCCCCTCTTTCAGGTAGATGCCGAAGGTCTTCCAGAAGGTCAGGTAGGCCTCTGGATCTTCCTGGGCCTGTTCATCGAGGAATTTCAGGAAACGCTTGGTGATCACCTTGCGCAACTTGGCAAGCAGGGCGTTATCCTGCAGGGACTGGCGGGAGATATTGAGCGGGATGTCCTCACTGTCGACCACCCCTTTCAGGAACCGCAGCCACTCAGGCAGGACATTTTCCGAATGCTGATCAATAAGGATCCGCTGACAGTAGAGATTGACCCCGGAATCGACCCGGCCAAAACCCATGATCTCAAAATTATCCTTGGGCACAAAAAGCAGGGCATTGATGGCCAGCGGCGCATCGGCGGAAAAATGGAGCCGATACAGGGGCTCATCAGTCGCCGTGCCGACAAACTTATAAAAATCGGTATATTCCTGTTCGGTGATCTCACTCTTGCTGCGGGTCCACAGGGCCTGGACAGTATTCACGACCTCTCCGGCCAGCTTGATCGGGAAAGGGACAAAGGAAGAATATTGTTTAATGATATTCTCGACCTTCCATTTCATGGCATAGTCATGGGCATCATCCTTCAGCTCCATGATAATCCGGGTGCCCCGATGCAGGCCGGGCGCCTCACTGATGGCATAGGTGCCTGTGCCTTCGGAGACCCACTCATGCCCTTCCGTCCCGTCCCAGGAGCGACTCTGCACCCGAACTTTGGCGGCAGCCATAAAGGCGGCATAAAAACCGACCCCGAACTGTCCGATCAGGCTCACATCCTTCTTGGCCGCCTCAGCCAGACCGTTCATAAAGCTGCTGGAACCGGAATGGGCAATGGTGCCGAGATTGGCCTCAAGTTCGTATCTGGTCATGCCGATGCCGGTATCGGTAATGGTCATAGTATGCTTCTCCTCGTCAAGATCAATGGTGATCTCGAGAGGCATATGGGAATCAAAGACCTCGCCCGCAGTGAGGCTCTCGTGCCGGAATTTTTCCAGGGCATCCGAGGCATTGGAGATCAATTCGCGGACAAAGATATCGCGCTCGGTATAAAGGGAGTGAATAACGATATCGAGAAGTTTTTTGGTCTCGGCCTGAAACTCATGGGTTGTTGTTTGACTGGTCATCGGAAGCACCTCTTTTTCTCTGGTTATATAGAAGCATCTCTGGCGCACCGGGTACGCCAGAACAACTGCGGGGCAGAATAAGACAACAGCACACACCGTCCTATTCCGTTGCATTTTTGCCTGAATTCGGCCAAAATGATAAACATGGAACTCAAGGTGTCAAGTTATCAAGATAAATCCCAACCTACAGACTCAGGAAAACCATGGATACCCTTATTATTGGCGGTGGACTCTCCGGCCTGATCGTGGCCCATAAACTGCGGCAGCTCTGCCCTGGGCACCAGTCCCTTATCCTTGAGAAATCAGACAGGACAGGCGGGGTCATCTGGAGCCATGCCGAGAATGGTTTTCTCGCTGAAAACGGCCCTCATGGTTTTCTCGATAATTGCCCGGAAAGCCAGCTTTTATTGCAGGAAACCGGTCTTGACCAGGAATGCGTGAAGGCGCCCCTCAGCCGATTTGTCCGCTATGTCTGCATGGACGGCGCCCTGCGTTGTATCCCACAGAGCCCATTGAAGATCATCATGGCCCCCCTGATCTCACCGCTGGCCAAGCTGCGGGTCGCAGGTGAGCTGTTCAAAAAACCACTCCAGGGCGAGCCAACCGTGGCTGAGTGGGTGGCACACCGCTTCGGCCCAGCCCTGCTGCCCTATGTTGACGCGGTCTTCACCGGTACCTATGCCGGCGACCTGAACCGGCTGGTCATTGATGGGGTCATGCCCGGAGTACGCCGCCTGGAAAAGGCCCATGGCTCTGTGATTCGTGGCCTTATTGCCAAGATGAACCAGGCCAGGCAGACCAAGACAACCACGGGCGGGGGGAAAAAGGGACTGCCCGCCATGACTAGTTTTCCCGGCGGCATGGGGCGTCTCCCGGAGAAGCTGACTGAATCGCTGCAGCCAGGCCGTGACATCCTGTTGAACTGCAGCGTCAAGGCCATCCGCAAGGACCAATCAGGCTGGGAGGTGGAATCCGACCAGGGAATCCATGAGGCCAGAAATCTGGTGCTGGCCCTGCCCATCAACCCGTCCCTAGATCTTCTCCGGACCTTTACTCCCACCATGCCCCAAAACTCTGTCCCTGAGGCCAGGATTGCGACCATTGCCATGGGCTTTGGCCCAGGCTCCACCCTGCCGCCGGGATTCGGCTATCTGGCCCCGGAACAGGAAAAACGCTTCTGTTTGGGAGCGCTTTTTTCCTCCAACATGTTCGTCGACAGAGCACCCCAGGGCCATATTCTCCTTGAGGCCCTGATCGGTGGACGTCGGCACCCGGAGCGGATCGACCTGGACGACGCCACCCTGATCCGCCAGGCCCTGGCTGATCTGCGCCAACTGCTGCCCCTGCAGGGAGAACCAAGCTACGCCAGGGTCCTGCACCCCAAAGGGGGAATTCCCCAACTGGAGGCAGGCTACCCCGCCCTCCTGAACTGGCGTGACCAGTTGATGCGGGAGAATCCAGGACTGTTCATTCACGGTTTTGGCTGGGAGGGCATCGGACTTAACGATATGATCAAGAGCGCCACCCGGGTCGCTGCCTCCATCCGGGAAAATGCCGGAGCCGGCAGGGAAGAGGCGGAAGTCAAAGGAATTTATTTTTAAGTTATTCGGCAAGTTATTGAACAATCATAAACACTGACCACAATGACCACAGCAATACATATCCCCTTGCGCTGGCAGAGGCGGGAACATGAAGGCCGCGCCATTTATATCCAGCCGGAGACACCGGACTGGCTGGTGCCAACCGATTATGGCGATCAATTACTGCAGGCCCTGACCAGTAGCGGAAGCATCGCCGAGGCAATCAGCAATCTGCGAAAGACCTCTCCCGGCATGGTTGCAACAAGCATGACCGATGAACACCGGATCGCCCTCGACCTCGATCGTCTCCAGCAGGCCCTCCATATCACCAGCCGGAAAGGCTATGCGGGACGCGGCCAGGAACTGACCCTGAATCGCCTCAAAGAATGCTGGTTTCATCTGACCGACCGCTGCAACCTCAGCTGCAGCCACTGCCTGTTTGCGGCCTCTCCGGCCAAAAGCCGCACCCTGCCCCAGGCGCAGCTGGACATGGCCGCCAGTCAGGCCCTGGCACTTGGCTGCCGTCTCTTTTATTTCACCGGCGGCGAGCCCTTTCTTTATCCTGATTTTTTCCCCTGGCTAACCCTCTTTTTGTCCGAAAACCCCGAAGCCCATGCCGTTATCCTGACCAACGGCATGCTCTTGGAAAGAAACATACCGGTGTTGCAAGGCCTGGACCGCCTGCATCTGCAGGTCAGCCTCGACGGGCTGGAACAGGCCCACGACAGCCTGCGGGGCAAAGGAAGCTACAGCCAGCTTCTGGACAACCTTGCAGCCCTGCGGCAGGCGGGAATCCCTTTTACCCTCTCCATTGCCGTCAGTCGGGCCAATGTGGCCGATCTGGCCGAACTGGTTACCCTGGCGGCTTCCATCGGGGCCGCCTCCATCCATCTGCTCTACCATTTTATCCGCGGCAAAGGCAGCCAGGAACAATTTGTCCCACCGGCGGAGATCTTCCCCCATCTGGTAGCGGCGTGGGAGCGGGCCGACCAGTGCGGACTCCCCATTGACAATATCGAGACACTCCGTGCTCAGGTCTTTTCCACCCCCGGCACCCGCCATGATCTGTCCAATAGCGGTTGGGAATCGGTGGCCATCGGGCCGGATGGCATTGTCTATCCCTCCCCGGCCCTGATTGGACTGGCCGAGGCCGCCTGCGGTGATCTGGCCCAGGGGCTGGCCACGGTCTGGCAGACCAGCCCGGTCTTGACAACCCTGCGCCATGCCTCCCTGATTGATTCCCCGCGCTATCAGAAGAACCCCCTGAGGTTCATCATTGGCGGCGGCGACATTGATCACAGTTTCCTGACCGGCGGGGAGTGGGTGGGCCATGATCCCTATGTGGAGCTGTACGACAAGATCGCCCTGCACTTGATCAGCAGGCAGGCTGCCTGCTCGCTACGATCGAACCGTGCTGCCATAACGCTGCGCATGGGCGATATCCGTCATGACTGTCCTGACCCGGAGACATCAGGCGGCAGCGTCACCCTGACCCACTGCAACTGTGTAATTTCCCTCGCTTCGGACAAGGGGCACGGTCAGGTGCGTGAATTTTACGGTCAGGCAGCCCTCACCGCCAATACGGATATTGTCAACCCGCTGGCCCCAGCCCAAGAGCAGGCTGATTTTATTCCTGAGGATTCGCGGAAGCGCTCGTACGGCTGCGGCAGTCCGGTGACAGATGCCGACCCGCAGCCAGGAGAGACCCTGGTGGATCTGGGTTCCGGTTCGGGCGTGGAGTGCTTCATGGCCGCGGCCGCCGTCGGCGCCCAGGGACGGGTCTTTGGCATTGACATGACAACGGAGATGCTCAGTCTCGCTACTGCCTCAAAACAGGAGGTCGTGGTCCGCCTTGGCTATGACAATGTGGAATTTCGCCGGGGATTTCTGGAGCAGATCCCGCTTGATAATCAGTGTGCCGATATTGTTATCTCCAACTGTGTCATCAACCTGAGCCCTGATAAACGTAAGACCTATCAGGAGATCTTCCGGATCCTGAAACCGGGCGGCCGATTGGTGATCTCGGACATCATCACCGACACCCCTATTCCTCTGACTATCAAGAACAACGTGCTCTACCGAGGAGAATGTCTGGGCGGGGCCATGCAACAGGAAGAGCTGGTGGCCATGCTGGAGTCGGCCGGATTTGTGGCCATTCACCTGATCAAACGCTTTCCCTATCGTCAGGTGGAGGGCATGGACTTTTTTTCTCTCACCTATCAAGCGCAAAGGCCGCAGGAGGAAAAAAGAGTGGACACCGTGGCCTGCGTCTACCGGGGGCCGTATGGGGCTGTGTACACGGAAAGCGGGATTCTGCTGGTCAAGGGAAGGCGCACCGTAATACCTGAAACTGACATCGCATACCTGGATGACTCGGTGTTTGTCCTTGACGAGCAAGGAGCAGTCACCAATCTGATCATGACCAGTTGCTGCTGTGTCCCACCATTGGCCACAGAACCCGCCGCCTCCTGCTGCGTAATGCCGGATACCGCCACGGAGAGCTCGAGCCGTCAGAAATCGGGGTGCATGTGCTGCGGCAGGGAGCTGTTCTACTTCACCGAACCCCTGGAAATGGCCTGTTCCTATTGCGGTCGAACACACTTTGCCGATGGCTGCTGTCAGGATGGCCATTTTGTCTGCGACCGCTGCCATCAGGAGAACGGCCTGGAGGTCATCAAGGCCATCTGTACCACCACCAGGGAACAGGATCTAATCAGACTGCTCACCATCATCCGCAGTCACCCCTCGATCCCCATGCACGGCCCGGAACATCACGCGATGATTCCCGGCATCCTGCTCGCCTGTTATCGTAATTGCGGCGGCAAGATCGGTTCTCAAGAGATTCTGACCGCTATCAACCGCGGCGCCGATGTGCCGGGCGGGGTCTGTGGTTTCTGGGGCGCATGCGGGGCAGCCATTGGCATTGGTATTGGCATCGCCACAATTTTTGCGGCAACCCCGCTGACACCCGGACCGCGTCAACTGGCCCAGGAATTTTCCGGCCGGATCCTGACGGCCCTGGCCAGCCGCAAGGGGGGCCGCTGCTGCCAGCGGGAAACCTATATCGCCCTCAGCGAAACTGCCAGGCTTTCCACCGAACTGCTTTCGGTATCCCTGCAAGCAGAGGCAATACTCCACTGTGATCAGTACCTGAAAAACAAGGAGTGTATCGGCAAACAGTGCCCGCTTTGGGAACAGCGAGTCCGTGGTGCTAAAGAAAGAACCCTGCCGATGGCAATGACATTTTCTTAAGAGGAGCCTTCATCCATGGCAAATTCACTACGGGATCAATTTCTCAAAATGGGTCTGGCCGACAAAAAACAGGTCAGCCAAGCCAAAAAGGCCACTTATAAAACAACCAAGGCACAGGACAAGGGCCGCATTCAAAGCCCAGACGAAAACAAGATCCATGCCCAGCAGGCCCTGGCCGAGAAAAGGGAACAGGCACAAATCGCCAACCAGAAAAGGCAGGAAGAGATGAGGCACAATGAAGCCATTGCCCAGCTCAAACAACTCATCGCCACCAACCGCCTGAGCCTGAAAGATGGCGCCATTGCCTATCACTTCACCGACAACAACAAAATTGCCCGGCTCTTTCTGCCGACTAAGGAAATGGTGGACGAGTTGAGCCAAGGCCAACTGGCTATCATCCGGGAAAAAGACAACTATGCCGTGGTGCCGTCTTCCGTTGCCGAGAAGATAAGGGAATGGCGGCCGGATCTCATTGTTCTCCATAACCTGGAACCACCTGAGCCCCAGGCTGATCCTGATGATAGTGATGATCCCTATGCGGCCTACCAGATACCGGATGATTTGATCTGGTAATTGAGAAAGTGATCGACAAAACTGCATAAAATTGTTCAGCTATCTTTGGGTAACGACTGGCGAATTCAAAATCTTAAAAATCAAGAGACGGGAGAGCAAGATGAGTGGACACGAGCATCATGAGGCAGGAGCACCTGAAGAGGACCATTCAATCAATGTAAAGGTTGGGGTGTTTTTTGTTTGTGTCATCCTGTCACTCTTTATTATTGCCATGATCAGTTCATGAAAAGAGTGCAAAGCAGGTTCTGCGTGATTGCAAAAACCGTCCGGGTAAACCTCCCTGACGGTTTTTTTCTTGCCAGGATCTGTTCATGACCAAAAAGAAGGTTTATGCCGTTGCCGCCGGAATCAAACCCGGGATTTACGATAACTGGCCAGAGGCAGAGAAACAGGTCATAGGATATGCCGGGGCCAAGTTTAAAGGCTTTACCGACAGGGCTGAGGCCGAGGCCTGGATACAGAACCCACCCCAATACAGCCAGGCACCAGCAAAAAAAAGCACCGGGGCCAAGACGGTGCCGGCTGTATCTTTGCCGCGCGATGGGGAGATCAGCATCTATACCGACGGGGGCTGCAGCCACAACCCCGGCCCTGGCGGCTATGGCGCCATTCTGGTCGCTGACGGCCAACAGCAGGAGCTCTCCGGCGGTTTCAGGCTGACCACCAATAACCGGATGGAACTGATGGCCTGCATTGTCGCCCTGCGTATGGCCCTGCGTACACGGGAGGACAACAAGCGCCCGGTAACCGTCTATTCCGACTCCAGCTATGTGGTCAATGGCATCAGCAAGGGCTGGGCCAAAGGCTGGCGACAACGGGGCTGGATAAAATCCGACCGGCAACCGGCAGTCAACCCGGATCTCTGGGCCGAGCTGCTGGATCTGACGGAGAAGATGGCTGTCACCTTTGAATGGGTCAGAGGACACGCCGGCCACCCTCTCAATGAGCGTTGCGATCAACTGGCAGTGGCGGCCTTAAAAATGAAAGACCTGCCGGTGGATGAGGGGTATCCCGGAAAATGAAAGAGAAGACCGCAAATGCCGGGAAACATGCGTTTCACGGACTGACCCCGGATGTGATCATCACTCTGGCGGAAAAAGCCCTGGGGGTGCGCTGCACCAATCTCTGCCGCCCCTTGAACAGCTACATCAACCGGGTTTACGAACTGGAATTTGAGGACCGAACCGGCCTGGTGATCAAGTTTTATCGGCCGGGCCGCTGGTCAAAAAACGGCCTGCTTGATGAGCACACCTTCCTGCAGGAACTTGCCGCCCTCGAGATCCCGGTGATCGTCCCCCTGAAGATGGTGGATGGCACAACCCTGGGCCGATTCGGCAAGATCTGGTTTGCCTGTTTTCCCAAGTGCGGCGGCCGCAGTTTTGACGAGTACTCGGAAGAGCAATGGCTGGAACTGGGACGCCTCATCGGCCGTGTCCATGCGGTCGGGGCCGTGCGTCTTCCCGAAGAACGGATCACCATGAAGCCTTCCAGCTCCACCCGAACCCAGGTTGATTCTCTGCTTGCCTCCAACCTGATCCCGGCTGAGATGCGGCAGGAATTCAAGGAGCTGGCCGATACCCTGATCACCGAGATCACCCCGCTCTTTGACCATACACGGATGATCCGCATTCATGGCGACTGCCATTTCTCCAACCTCATCTACCTTCCGGAAAAGTCCTTCTACATCATCGACTTCGATGATATGGCCGTGGGGCCGCCAGTCCAGGATTTCTGGATGCTGCTTCCCGGCGTGAAGGAGGATTCCTGGCGGGAGATCAATCTCTTTCTCGAGGGTTATGAGACCTTCATGGACTTTGACCAACGCAGCCTGGCCCTGATCGAACCCCTGCGGGCCATGCGCTACATCCATTATATTGCCTGGTGCGCCCACCAGGTCAGCGAAGACGGGGAATCACGGGTGGCCCCCAATTTCGGCACCCGGGAATACTGGCAGCAGGAGATGGGAGACCTAGCCGATCAACTGGAGCGCATCAAGAATGCACCCCGGCAGATCGGCAATATGCTGTAAGCTAAGTCAAGGCTGACAAAACGAAAAAGCCGTCAGGACAGGATTCTGACGGCTTTTTCGTTTTGCAAAGAAAGATTATTACCCTCAGCTTCTGATCATCTCCGCAATCTGGAAGGCGACCTCCAGACTCTGTTCAGCGTTCAGACGGGGATCACAGGTGGTAAGGTAGTTGTTGCCAAGTTCCGCGTCAATGATGTTTCTGGCGCCGCCCATACACTCAGTCACATTGTCGCCGGTCATCTCCAGATGGATACCGCCGGGGATGGTGCCCTCGGCCCAGTGGATCTCGAAGAAACAGGTGATCTCCGAGAGGATATCGTTGAAATTCCTGGTCTTGTGGCCGGACTCGGCGGTATAGGTATTGGCGTGCATGGGGTCGCAGCTCCACACTATATTAAAACCCTCTTTCTTCACCTCTCGCAGCAGCGGCGGCAGAACCTTTTCAATCTTCTTCATCCCCAGACGGGTAATCAGAGTCAACCGGCCCGCCTCATTCTCAGGATTCAGGGTCTCGATCAGCCGCTTCACATTATCAAGATCATAATCAGGCCCGATCTTCACCCCGATGGGATTCAGGACCCCGCGCAGAAACTCCACATGGGCGCCATCGAGCTGCCGGGTCCGCTCGCCGATCCACAGCATATGGGCAGAACAGTCGTACCAGCCGCCGCTGGTGGAATCCTCACGGGTCAGGGCCTCCTCATAGCCAAGAAGCAGGGCCTCATGCGAGGTAAAAAAACTGGCCTCCTTGATCTGCGGGATGTCGGTGGGAATACCAATGGTCGCCATAAACTGGATGGCCTGACTGATATGCTTGGCCAGACGCTCATAGGATCGGCCCATGGGCGACTGCACCACAAATTCCTGGTTCCAGGCATGGACCCGGTGCAGGGCGGCAAACCCGCCGCGGGTATAGGCCCGCAGCAGATTCAAGGTGGAGGCGGCCATATTGTAGCCCTGCAGCATCCGATTGGGATCTGGGATGCGGGCAGCGGCAATGGGCTCAGGGCTGTTGACCATATCGCCCCGATAGGAGGAAAGCTCCACCCCGTTCACCATCTCGGTATCAGCCGAACGCGGCTTGGCAAACTGACCGGCAATGCGGCCCAGCTTGATCACCGGCTTGCCGCCGGCATAGGTAAGGATAACGGCCATCTGCAGGAGCACCTTCAGGGTCTCCCTGATCTTGGGGGCCGTCACCTGCGAAAAATCTTCCGAACAGTCACCGCCCTGGAGAAGAAAGGCATCCCCCACTACGGCCTTTGCCAGCATCGCCTTCAAATCGCGGATCTCACCGGCAAAGACCAGAGGCGGCAAACGGGTGAGATTGGCAAGGACCTTGTCATGCACATCCATATCCGGCCATTTTGGCTGCTGCAGGGCAGTAAAATTATGCCAGCTCGATTTTGTCCAGTCTGTCGGGTTGTTTTTTGCGGTTCCCATGATTTTTCCTTACAATCAGAGCAAGTGGCAATTCAACTTGCATACTATTCACGCCTTCGATGGAAAAAATCCCGCCATATCACCCCTACGGGTGGACGGAATTTCCGTTTATTCATATTGGAGGCTCTTATAGGTTAAGCGAGCCTGCGAGAGGCTCATTCTCTTTTCAATTTCTTTCCGGCCTGATCCTGTCGTCCAATTTCATTACCTTACCATGAACCGCTTCATTGTCAAACAGTTACAATTTATCCCGGCGGATCACGGAGATCACGCTCCTACCCTAAAAAAGGACAAGAGGGGTGTGTTTACGAAAGGGCCGATGTAAAAATCGGACATCTTTCTATGGGATCTGTGGTAGGATTATTGAGTTATCGTCACGGATCGTTGCTGCCTTCTTTTTTGCGAGACCTTCACTTTGGCGGGAGGTGTGACCATGCATAGACTTTTTGTATCCATTGATTTGCCTCAGGCTGTAAAGCGGGAACTGGCCGGGATCTATTCCGCTCTGCCCGGTGCGCGCTGGGTGAAGGATGAACAGATTCATCTTACCCTGCGCTTTATCGGCGAGGTGGACGACAGGGTTTTTCAGGATATACGGGAGGGACTTGCCGATATAAAGAGTTCCGCTTTTGCCATACGGCTTGCCGGACTCGGTTTTTTCCCGCCCCGCAAGCAGCCGCACGTCTTGTGGGCAGGCGCTGAGCCCGTTGAACCCATTGCCGCCCTGCGCGACAGGGTGGAGTCGGTCCTTGTCCAGCTGGGCCTTGAGCCGGAAGGGCGAAAATTCTCGCCGCATGTAACCATGGCCCGTCTCCAGGATACGCCGGCTACCAAGGTCTCCCGGTATCTGACCGACAACGCGCTCTTTGCAAGCTCGGAATTTGAGGTAGATACGTTTCACCTCTACTCCAGTATCCTGACCAGGAATGGGGCTCTGCACCAGATTGAGGCCAGCTATTCTCTGATCCCGCCATCAGTGTAACAGACAGAATACTGTAAAACCCACTCTCGGATTCTTCTGCTCCTTCGCACTGCAAGGCGGTCCTCTGCCTCCAGACACAGAACCTAACTACTTGCCGAGGGCCTGTTCCAGGTCCATCGCGTGCTCCTGCTCTACGGCAAGGATGGTCCTTAACTGCTGGGCAAGGTGATAGAGATCCAACGCCTCTGCTTGCTTCACGCGAACGATATAACGAGCAATGGCATCGTTCTCGCCTGCCAGGTCCTGGGTGAGCATTTCCTCATTGTTCGCCGATATCTTGGGAATAGGCATAATAACGGTTGGCGTCCCACCCAGGTAGGCAATCTGGCTTGCCAAAATCGTCGCGTGGGCCAGTTCTTCCTGGGCGTGGATGATAAGTTCCTTTTGCATAGACTGGTACATAGCACCTTTCAATACCCCCTGATGTTGGGTGTACTGGACGCACGCTGTATACTCCAGCCCCAGGTCCTTGTTCAGCAATTCGATCAACTTTTCTTTTGTTACCTTTGACATGTCACCCTCCATTTATTTTTTCAATCTCGTGAGTCCCATAAGGACTCGGCTTTTGTCTCCTGCTCGACCTTTGATCAGGTCAATTTGCTTTGATAAATTGTCACCTTTTTCTCTTTGAGGCGATTGCAACCACTATCTGGATGTTCAAGATTCAAAAAAATGTACCAGATTGCGGCCACTTTCCTTGGCTTGATACATCGCCATATCGGCCCATTTAAGAACGTCTTCAGGGCTGGCTTCATGGTTGATGAACAGCACTACGCCGATACTCGACGTGCAATGATGTTCTACTGCGATCTCCGTATTGTCACCTTTCGTGCGCGTCAGCAAATAGGGCTCAGCCAGCGTGACACGTATCTTTTCGGCGACAATGCCAGCCTGCTCGATGGATAGTTCTTGATCCACATCCAACTCGCTGAGCATCACTACGAATTCATCACCTCCGAAACGCGCAACGGTATCCATTTCCCGCACGCAACGGGTGATGCGGTGCGCCACTTCGATCAGCAGCAGGTCGCCAATATTATGCCCGTGCGTATCGTTGAGCGGTTTAAAATTGTCCAAATCCAGAAACATCACCGCACCATAACGCCCGCTGCGTTTGCTGGCAGCCATCACCTGCCCCAGACGGTCATTAAGCAAGCGGCGATTGGCAAGGTGCGTCAAGGTGTCATAGAAAGCAAGGTTGCGAATCTGTTCCTCAGTTTTCTTGCGCTCAGTTATGTCCCGGGACACATGCACCACACTCACTACCTTGCCATTCCTGTCGAAAACAGGCGAGGTGGAGACCTCGGTATAAAACTTATCGCCGTTCGCCAGAGAATGGATATGTTCGGCTGTCGAGTGATTCCCGGTTGTAAGGGTTTCTTTCATCGGACAGATATCGAATGGGGGGCCACAGGGATCGGGCTGATTATGGGTCACCTCGTAACATTTTCTTCCCACCACGTCCGCCTCGGCCAGTCTGACCTGCTTGAGGAATACTGCGTTGCACCCGGTGATCCGGTAATCGCTGACATCTATGATTGAAATAGCATCGTCGATACTGTCCATCACGATCCGGGAGAACTCAGTGGCGCTCCAGAGAGCCTCTTCTGCTCGCTTACGTTCGGTAACGTCACGGGCGATCCCCATTGCACCGGTTACCCCATCACTACAAAGGGGCGTGATACTGAGATCGGCATCGAAATACTCTCCGGACTTCTTGGCGAGGCGCAATCCGAAAGACGGCAAGGATTCGCCGGTCAGTGTTTTCCGGAAGATGTCGGTGGCGTAGGGTAAATCGTCAGGGTGGATGATGGGCGCGAACGGTTTGCCGATCCATTCTTCTACTGTCCACCCCGTAATCTGCTCAAAGGCGGGATTGAGGGAACGGAACGTGCCGTCCGGATTTAAGATGTAGATGACGTCGTCGGCATTTTCGAATATACTGCGGTAGCGTGCCTCGCTTTCACGAATACGTTCTTCCGCCTGCGTCCGCTCGGTGATGTCCCTGAATATGCCGACCAGATAACTCTTCCCGCCCAGGGTGACCGGACTCGCGCTGATGTCGGCATAAAAAACGGTCCCGTCTTTTCTTTTCACCGACATGTTTTCCACGATGGAAAAATCTCCCTTCTGCGTCCGCTCGAAATGATCAATAACACGGGGCAGATCCTTTTCCGGATGGATGTCGGCAACGCTAATGGTGTTGATTTCTTCGGGACCATACCCCAGCATGCTGCACATCATTTTGTTAGCGAGATAGAATTTCTTTTTCTCGATATCCGCAAGAATGATCCCGTCGATGGCGTTGTCGAAAATGTTTCTGAACCCTTGTTCGAATTCGAGGCGGGACTCTTCCAACCTCTTTTGCTTCTTTTCTATCTGCCCGAGGAAAGCATAAAAAAACACGAAGAGCGCGATGCCGACCCAAACATAGAAGATGCTGATGAATAGAACAGACCGGTGAAAGGCTGAAACCCTTGCCGTCGTATCGTGCAGAATCGAAATGTGCCCTATTTCACGCTTGCCCGCATCAATGAGAGGGATGAAGGCGACCTGGTAATATGTCCCTTTACTATGGATATCTGTTCCCGGTTGCAGCGGCTGTTCTCCGGCTATAACCTGCGCGACATTCTCCGGGATCTGGCCCAGTGCTTCGCCGGCGATTACGGTATCAGGGAAATGTCCCCACTCTTCCTTATGGCCGAGCATCCGTATGCCCGCCTCCCATCCCTCACGCTGGATGAAATCTTTATGGATAAAGATGTAAACTCTGCTGTCGAGGATTCGCTGTAGCTCTTTGAGAATATGCTCTACTTCCATGCCGAGTTCGACATATCCGAGCAGCTTTTCCCCATCATGCCACGGTGTGACCGCCCTCAAGGTAAGGGTCCCCATAGGGCCAAGCTCGATACCCCACGATTCCTTTCCCGTTTTTTCGGCTTCCAGCGTGGTGAAGCGGTCGATCCTGTCACCGTAACGGTCCGGTTGATGAAGACGCAAGATATTCACCCTGTCCGGCCCGTTGAAATAGAGGTGGGTGACATCGTAATGCGATCGTATCTGCTCAAAATAGGGGCTCGTCAGGTCATGGAGGCGCTCCCTGTCTCTCGCCTTGAAGGCTGCCATCAACTCCTTGTTGAGGGCAAGGGTGCTCAAGGCGAGACTCAGCTTCTGCACCTCTTCATTTCTATACTCAAGGAAGAGCCTTTCAGTCTCCCTCGTTTTTGCGGCTAATTCCTGTCCCAACACTTCCTGCTGCGACTGCTGAAGAATCAGCGCCATAGAGCCGAGGAGGAGCATTAGGGCGAGTACAAGCGGCACGAGAACACGGGTTCTTAAGCTGTTTGTCTTCCTGAGACGTTCAAGGATTTTCATTCTATACTCCGTAAAAACCGCATTTCGTTATTGCACGACACTGAGTATAACCTGGTGGCATTTAAACTACCCATGTGATTATCAGATCAAAAAGTCGTAAAAACGAATCTGCCCACTTTTCCTCTTTTAGGCCCAGCCTTCATTGCTCATTCAACCCTTTCCCAGACTAATTGCAGCACTCTTGGAGTTGGGTCGCTCACCGTTTGCAGTGGCGGACCCGTAATAACCAGCCTCTTCCCCTCAAAATGGACAAACCTCGTATGGTCTTTCCCTGTCCAGGTTGGATCAGAAGTCTCTGTATGTCATAGACAGCAATCTCCAGGTGCCGATAATTCCCGGTTGTGAGACTCCAATCTGCTTAAACCCATATAGTGCGACAATTTACCACTTCTTTTTTGTATATACAGTATGGTATGCATATTTAGAAAAAATTTTTGACTGTTGGAAAGTACTTTTTTCAGACGGCGTTGTGTTCACAAGACGCAACAATTGGCAAAAGCCATTTTTTCAATTGAAGGGAGAGACGTAAAATGAAAAAAATCATATGTGCCCTGAGTATTACTGTTGCGTTCATGGGGATGAGTGCCTTACCTGCGATCGCCGGCCCCCCGTTCACCAATATTGAAGGGGTTGGAGGAGTGGCCTTGAATCCATTGGCCTTCGTCGCAAACGGTATTAAAGCTGATGGGACAGGATTATTTGGCAGCACTGTTGTTTCCAAGCCCAATATCGGCTACTGGCATATCGGAATGGGTGATTCAGACATTAACTGGGAGGCCGTCGGGGCCAACATGAGTTTCTGGAACGTGCTTGAAATTGGATACGGACATGAATTTGTCAGCATTGATGATGTGGCTAATGTTGAGAAAAACAACTTCTCGATGAAAGCGAACTTCCTGAAAGAGGGTGATTGGTATCCAGCTCTTGCCGTTGGTGCCATATACAAAGAAACAAACTTCACTGTTACACAGGATGACTCTGGTCTTGATTATTATGCTGTAGCCTCTAAACATTTTATGGATCTTCCAATGCCGATCGTCCTGAGTGCCGGTGTTGTTTCCACCAAAGGATATGTCCGAGGCGTTCTTGGCTTCGGCGACGATAGAGATGAAGCTTTCTTCGGTAACTTCGAGATCCTTCCTACTGCAAAAATGGACAGCTGCCCAGAGATTCTCAAAGGGCTTATTGTCGGTATAGACTATCTTGACGGCACAAAAGTCGGAACCAACCTGGAGACACATGCTGTTTGGAACGCGCATGTGGCCTGGATGTACAAAGAATTAACTCTGATCGCGGCATATGTTGGTTCAGGTTCAGATGAAGTCCGTGATTTTGCAGGCGGAAGGCGTGGTCTTCCGCCTACTGCCTTTGGTGACGGTTTTGCCCTCTCCATGCAATACCAGTTTTAATTGATTTACGAATAGAGCTGAAGTTTCCGATTTTTTTATAACGCCGCTGTAAAGTTGGCAAAAAGAGAGATCGATGGGACGAGCATCTGTTTATAAAATTTGCATAAAAATCGAAATGTTAGGCAGCAAAAGACTGGAGCGGCCTGCAAACTGGAATTATTGCAAATTGTACGCAAATCTCTTTGACCACGCCCTCAGGGCGTGGTCAAAGTTCAATGGCTATGCCAGCCGAACAAACCAGGCGACTTTCTCGCAACCCACTCTCGTCTGGTTCACGGATTGTTGAGGGTCAATCTATTCTCAAGACCTTTGCCCCCGCTTGTCCCCGTTTCCTCTTTTAGACCAGGCCTCATTCAACCCTTTCCCAGACTAATTGCAGCACTCTTGGAGTTGGGTCGCTCACCGTTTGCAGCGGCGGACCAGTAACAACCAGCCTCTTCCCCTCAAAATGGACAAACCGCGTTTGGTCTTTCCCTGTCCAGGTTGGATCAGAAGCCACTTCAACATGATGAATGACACCGGTCTCAGTCATGCTGTACGTTCCTGCATAGGCAATGCAGGAACGAAAGAGCATCGCCTGTTCCTCAAGGGGGGCCTGGTCAACATTTTCCGTCGAAACCTTCCTTGATGCGGCGGCAATAACCGCGCTCATTCTTCCGTCAGGCGTATAGGTGAGAAAACCTAGTGGCCCTTTCCCCCAAAGGTCCTCTTCTTTGCCGGTGGCCTGGTCTCTGTATGTCATAGACAGCAATCTCCAGGTGCCGATGATTCCCTGTTGTGAGACTCCAGTCTGCTTTATATCTTTCCTCGCCTCTACAGGGTCGGCGGCAGATGAAACATTGGCCCAAAAAAGAGCGAAGAAGGCGAAGGCAGCGATCACGGTGGAGAAAGCACGATAATGTTCGAAAGAAACTCTTTCTATCATTTTCATTTCCCCCTTATACGTTGTTTATGACGAGATCCCAGCTCAACAAAACCATAAGTGGCCCCCAAGTGAGAGGTGGACAGTATCTCTGATTATTCGTTTCCGCTCAGACTCCCGTTCAATGGATTGCTTTATCACCCCAGATTTCTTTCAAGCGTTGATCACGACCACAATTCCAGCGATAGGTCTTGTAGCGGATTGGGTTTTTCTTATAATAATCCTGATGATAGCTTTCGTTATCTTTAACGGGATAAAAGGTGGATGCCGTTAATATCGGCGTAACAACTTTTTCGTTGGGGAACTGCTCTTCAACCTTCCTTTTCGATTGTTCAGCAAGTTTTCTTTCGGTTTCATTCGCTACGAAAATAGCACTTAAATAACTTGGGCCTTTATCACAAAATTGTCCTTGGGCGTCAAAGGGATCGATATGAACCCAGTAGTATTCCAACAACTCCTGGTAACTGACCTTGGCGGGATCATAGGTTATTTCAACGGCCTCCAGGTGACCTTCATGGTTACCGTTGTAGGTTGGATTTATTAAAGTTCCACCCGTAAATCCTGAGACCACACCGGTTACCCCCGCAAGTTTTTCAAAATCCGCCTCCATACACCAGAAACAGCCGCCAGCCAATATAGTTGTATCGGCGACAACATTTACAGCACAAGACAGGAAACTTACGAAGAGGATAAATTCCAATGTGGTTTTCATAGTAGTTCTCTCTCCATTGTCATTTGCAAATATGGCAGTCGTCAGTCGTACAAACGCACGGCTTGGCTGATGGCGGAACATCGCCTGCCGCGCAGTAACCAGCGAACCCAAAAGCGACCAGCCCGGAAGCAAGCGTCAGAATTTTTCTCATGGGAATCGCCTTTACGATCTGAGCACCGGTAAAGATTCGCTTTCTGCGACAAACTTCAACGCCAGCCCGTTGTTGCAATAGCGCAAACCGGTCGGCGCCGGGCCGTCTTTAAAAACGTGGCCCTGATGCCCGCCGCAACGCACGCAATGATATTCGGTGCGCGGCCAGACCAACTTGAAGTCCGTCCTGGTGCCGACAGCGCCCGGCAACGCATCCCAGAAACTGGGCCAACCGGTTCCGCTATCGAACTTATGGGCAGAATCGAACAAAGGCAGAAAACAGGCGGCACAGATAAAAGTGCCTTTGCGTTTTTCATGGTTGAGCGGACTGCTGAACGCGGGTTCGGTATTCTCATCGAACAATACGGCGTAACTGTCGGGAGACAAGAGCTCCTTCCATGCGGATTTGGATTTGATGAACGATTCCACGGCAGCAGCCTCCCCGGCAAAAGCTGGTAACGTCGTAGCCAGGCACAAACCTGCTACATCGATAAAAAACTGACGGCGATTCATGATAGCTCCCGACTTTCTGAAATTTGATCTTTCCATTGAAAAGCAGGCTCAGTTGCCGATTACTTACAACTAAATGTATCACTCTTTACCGAGGAAATTCAATAGGGGGAGAGAGATAACCCACTGTTTTTTACGATCAGGCCATTTGCTTCTGCCCATGGCAGTACCTCATTCAGTGGGCATCACGATTCATTTTTTGTACGCAGGAAGCCACTATTTCTCAATATGCACGAAACAGTGACGACACTATCAAAATTCGTATTTCCCTCATTCTGCCTTTTGTCAGAGACAGTTAGCCCAACGCGAACATCTGTAGCTTGTCCGCAGAATGTTTCTGTTGGACCTTTTTGCCTTAAAAGCCCCTCTTGACCGTTAAAATGGTGCCTTTATGGCAACACATGGCCAATTTTTCATATTTTTTCTCATAAAATAAGTCAGTTGTCTTGGCCGGACCCAACATCACATTAAGCATTAAGATCCTCTCTCTACTTCCATTAACCATCAATGAACAATCTCGTCGCCTGGCGGGGTTTCCTTAAAGTCTATCGGCTGCACCGGGTCCGTCATTTTGTCGACGCGAAACACGTTCTTGCAGACGACTCGCTGCAACCGGATGTCTACCAGTGTTGTACTGTTGCGGTGTAGTGCTTTCTCAAGCATCTCTCTTGACGCAGTGAACTCACAAGGGAGGTAGTGGACAAATCCTTTGTCGGGCCGAGCCACTATTCTGATTCCTAATGTTTCAGCCCCTTTCAGTGCTTCTCGTACCACTTTGCCAGCTTCGTCCGAAACCGCCTCCGATCCTTTCATCACATCGTGGTTAAAGAAGTAGGTGATGGTCTCAGGATTAAGAGCATTGCGTTGGCGATCAACTGCAAAACCTTCAGGGAGGTGGTTAGGGTCAGCATCCGGGCCGTCGGTGAGAATCAGATCGTAATCTGTTACTGGATGATCCTCGTTGTCACGCACCCGAAAAATCATCATCGAGAACTTGTCGTGGATAAAATATCTGGGAGTTAAGAAAAATCGTTTTTCGACTTCTAATTTTTCGCTCTTCTGGATCTCCTCCGTTTCGACCGCGAATTGTTGGCACATTTGCATGAACTCGTCATTCGTTTGTACTTTGATGCAAGCAAGAATTGCATTCACGGTTGCCTGGCTTTGTTTATCTCCCTGGTCCTCATTGACGCTGCGCATGATACCCATGTCTTCGCCCGAGTGAGATTTACCACTTATCACCCGCAGGGGAGTCTTCGGTGCAGGAATGATAGATTCGATTATTAGCTCATTTGCTATGAATTCGCCATTTCCTCCCAATCCCAGCTTCGGTGTTTCCTGCACCAGTTTAATGTAAGTGCCACAGAGATTTGCAGCTGCAACACGTACAACTCCATCCGAACCAATCTCGCCAGTATAAGGATTAATATGGTCATAAAACGCTCGGTCGATGTACTGCCCTGAGAGGACAAAGGGAAATACTCCCTTAGGTCCAATCCAACTCCCGCCATTACAAATCCACTTGGTATTGAGATCCCAGGCTTCGGCGCTGCCAAGCTCAAGCCAGTCGAGTACTCCTTGACCAGGCTCCACTCCGCCAAACCAAAATTTCAATCGGCTTAACCTCCCCTTACCGAGCTGGGCTAATGCTGAACCATAGTTGGCAGGTGCCAGCATGACAAGGTGGCTCATGGGGCAGATTTCGCTTCCCTCAGCCGTATAGTAGTGATGCCACCAATCACGAATGACTGGACCGCCGGTTGAGTGTGTAATGCACACAAAACGGATTCCATCATCCACAATGTCAGACAGTTGATCTTTAACCGCAGCATGAAATGCCTTGGAGATATCATTAACACGAACTTCATCGTGAAAACTAATGTACCGACCGAGAAAAATTTCCTTGATCTGTATATTGACTCCTACTGCCTTAGCTTCCTCACGCAAACGAACAGGTAAGCCTCCGTAGGTGTCAGTATTGGTGACACTCCATCCGTGAACGAATACTACAACTTTTTCAATCGGCATCTCAACTCTCCTTATCTTTAAGGTATGTAGGTAGGTTGACTGTCATCCTCACTGCCAAGGGGCAGCTCACGTAGCGATCCATGGTATCTTCTCGAAAAATTTTAGAGCCTGAATTGTTGGGGTCGGTTGTCAAAAGAAAGCTAACTCCACAGATTCCCGATACGAGTGGAGCCGATTATTGGCAACCATTACTTCGGTGATGGAATAGCTGGACATGTGGGCGGCAGCTTCAGCCTTCGCCAAGTCTATGGGTGACATTGTCTTGAGCTCGTCCGGTGCCGCAAAGGTTGCACCGTTGAGAATGAAGCCTCGCACAATACTGCCTGTGGACAGTTTGACGGTGCCATACTGATAGCCCCTTCCGTACTCGGCTTGGTCTTTCAGCCACGATTGAAGATGTATCGGCAACTTTACCATAACGACCTATTCCTCTATGTTTTGTTAATGTTCTGCCACACAATCCCTGTGGCTCAATGCCTTTGTCCGGGGGGCGATGCGGGAACGTTCAAATTGAGGGGCTGGCCGATTACAAAACCTGACCGAAGCTCCGGAAGTTCAAAAAGCTACAGGCCGCAAAGAGAACGCATATCGGCCAGTCCCTCTCAAATGCAGGGTTAGGCAAAATGCTTGATGTCAAGACTTGCCCCCTTCGTTCCCCTCATCCTTGTATCCAAGCCTTTGGAACATTTTTTTCCTGAAGAGCCAGATGATTGCAGCAATAGCCGCCCCAAGCAATCCAGTTAAGAGTTTGATTACATTGTCAATTACGACAACTTTGAACTTAATCCAACGGTCATGGATAATATCCGGTATTGCAATTGCTTTGATCGAAATATGTAATGGCTTGGGTGATAGTCCATGTGGAGTGCTATTGCATTTAACGGAGCCATACAGTTCAATTTTGGCCCCTACGTCATATTCTCCATCAATAAGCGCTATTAAGTTAAAAGGGAATTCGGTTCCACTTGCAGTGATTTCTTGGCAATCGTTCCCTACGATCTCTAATTTAAGGCCATTATTCTTCCCACCTGTATAATCTGGTATGACTTTTGCGAACTTGGCCACTATGTCAATATTCACGCTAGCGCTCATCTCGGTGCCTACGGTTACAGGTTTTTTGCTTTTTGGACCAATCCAAACCTTATACTTATATCGATTGCCAACTATCAGTTGTTCCTTCGGGCCTTTTATTTCGGCTAAGTAACTTTCAGATATCTTGTTATATCGATTGCCAACTATCAGTTGTTCCTTCGGGCCTTTTATTTCGGCTAAGTAACTTTCAGATATCTTGTTTTCAGGATTCTCGAAAGGTATTGATTTCGCAAATTCTTTTTGACCATGAGCAGATATTGTTGGATTAGATGATTTATCTGAGTATTTGGATGGAGGCGTCACAACAGGCGAGGACAATTTAGGCGGCATTGATAATGGTGCGTTGTCTTCTTCGGTTTTTTCCATCGCTATGACCTTTGTCTTGGCATGAGCCGGCGCCTTCTCGGCCTTTATGTGAGTCACATCCACGTCCACATCCGTTTTCGTTTCTATGTCCACTTCCGCTTTTGTATCTTGCCAAGCCTTCAGTATTGCCGCCTTGCCTTTCTCAGCTGCGACCTGAGCCGCATCTCGGTCTCGGGCTTGTGCCATTTGCGTGGCCTTGATCGCTGCTTCTGGCCGCAGTTTCTGAGTGACTTGTTCTGCCGGTACGGAAATCACCTCTGGTGGCGCAAGCACTGCTACGGGTGCAGGTGTTCCTCCTTTTGTTTTCACCTTCGTGCTGCACGCGACTAGCAATACTGCACAAATGGTAACTACCATGAGCATGATTAGAGGTTGCTTTGGCTGGCTAGTGTGAATATTCATTTGCAAATTTATGAGAGGTTAATGTAGAGTTAAGCGGGATGCGCGGCTGTTTGCGCAACTCCGCTTGAGCTCCGGGTTGGGCAGTACCGGGCTACTTGATAAGAGCATTCTCTATGGCGTACTTCTTCCCGGAATTTGTCAATTGATAGAAGTCATGGGTCACGCTATTAAGAAGACCCATTCCAACTGCCTCAGCAAATAGCAAGTCAATCATGACGCGTGATATCCCCATCTTACTGACGAGTGATTGATAGCCCAGATACTCTCCGGTGGTCGACTCAAAATCTCGAATGACGATAAACATTAGTTCCTTAATGCCATCGTTTGTTGGTGCCGCAGGACGTGGAGTGACTGGGAATGGTGACTTAGTTATGGGTGGCTTCTCGTATAGCGGCGCATTGTGCAAAGTTCTCACCAACTCGTCGAATGCGAACTCAAACTGCTCGGGACGCGAGAAGTCGAGATATAACTTCGTCTTTAGAAAAGTTGGCAGCTTTGCACCTGCTACCTGCCTTACGATTGGAATTACCTTGTTAGAATCGATTCTGGCAAGTGCACCGGCCGTAACAATCATCTTTTCGTATCCGACTCCACCAATACCTGCGTTAGCTTTTTCGACATACTTATCAGTGCACACCATGAGCACACGATCGGCTGCGGTGAGTTGGGTCTCCATGAAATGTGCAAGATCATCTCCCGGACGAAGATCCCACTGATCGATAACCGCATCGACGCCCGATGATCGCAAACTCGTTGCAAGATCAAGCACCCACTTCTTGTGCTCTGTCGAATCGTGAGAGTAAGAAATAAAGGCCTTAGGTATGCTCATGGTATTTACTATCTTTAGTGAGTGTGCGCATATATGCCCAACGCGCGGCTAAGCGGTTGCAATGGAGTGTAGCGGAATTGCAATCCGACTTGAGCCGATCGTTGAACGAAGCCGCTCCCGCGGCGGAAAAAGCAAAAAACAGTGTATAACTCCAGTCGGTGTCCAATCCCGGGCACTTACAATAAGAAGGAGTGTACCATGGAATCATCTGAAGTAAAACGATTTGCAGCCCTCTACGAAC
>CAISPV010000061.1 GCA_903887485.1 uncultured Desulfobulbaceae bacterium
ACCGGCTGCTGGCGTCAGGACCGCGCACAGGAGGATGCCGGTCTCACCCTGGCCGGTCTTCTTCTCTTTGGGAAGTGGCCTGCCATTCAGGAAGGAGTTCCCTTTTACTTTGTTGATTACCAGGAGCAGCCGGAAGACAAGACCTCTCAAACCCGCTGGCTGGACAGGGTTGTTCCGGATGGAACCTGGTCCGGTAACCTGTTTGATTTTTACCGCAAGGTGTCGCGCAAGCTGGTGGCTGATCTGAAGGTGCCCTTTGTTCTCAAGGGTAACTTTCGCCAGGATGATACCCCTCTGCACCGTGCACTGCGTGAGGCACTGGTCAATGCCCTTGTTCATGCCGACTATTCAGGCCGGGCGTCGATTCTGGTGATAAAAGACCCCGCAGGTTTTGTCTTTCGTAATCCGGGGATGATGCGCGTGCCTGCAGAACAGGCCTTGCGCGGCGGGGAAAGCGATTGCCGCAATCGAACGCTGCATCAGATGTTTTTGATGATCAATCTCGGTGAGCGCGTCGGCTCCGGCTTGCCCAAGATTCGCCAGGGCTGGGAAATAGAAGGCGGCACGATACGGCTCTTTGATTCTTTTGAACCGTATGACCAGACCCGGCTGGAGATGACCTGGGGTGCCATGAAGGATGATGGCGGGATAACGCCGGGGAAAACGCCGGAAATGATTTTGGAGCTGCTGGTAACGACACCGACACTGACTATTCCTGAAATTGCCATCAGATTAGAAAAATCAGGCAGTGCCATAGAGAGGGCAATCCGCAAGTTACGTGAGTCCGGAAGGCTGAAAAGGATTGGTGCGGCCAAAACAGGACACTGGGAGGTCCTGGATGATTAAGGTTCTTCCGGGTTAAGCGTACTTGTATTTTTATCTTCAATCAGCAAATGGAAACTTTGCCAATATAAATGAGGGTTCATTGTGAAAACGATGATTTATGAAGGGCAGAGCTACGATTTAAAGTCATTGCGCACCATCACCGGCAAAACGGCCGATTGGGAAGCGCTGGCGAGAGACTGTGTGTGCTTCGCCAACGGCGCTGGCGGCCGCCTGTTGATTGGTATTGAGGACGGCGAGGCATTGCCGCCTGCCAAGCAGACGGTACCGCCGGAACTGCTGGACCGTCTGCGCAAGCGCATCGGCGAGTTGACGGTAAATGTGCAGGCGCTGCCGAGCTTGCAGTGCGCGGCCAACGGCGGCGAGTTTGTCGAACTGGTGATTGACCGCTCGCCCAGCGTGGCCTCGACACGCGACGGACGTTATTTCCTGCGGGTAGGCGACAGCTGTCAGCCGGTTCTGGGGGACGATGTCCTCCGTCTGGCCAACGAGCGGCCGGGGCGGCCGTGGGAAGCGATGGACAGCGGTGTGCCACGCAATGCGGCTGACGCCGACAAACTCGCTCGCTTCGTTCAGGGCATCCGCAGCTCCGACCGGGTGAAAGATTCTGTGAAGGAGAAAGGCGCTGATGAGTTGCTGACCCATTATGGCCTGGCGCAGGGCAACACGTTTACCCGCTTGGGCGTGCTGCTGCTTGGCGGCACAGCCGACCGGCGGGCGCTGGGTACAGCGCCGCTGGTGCAGGCGATCAAGTACGACGAGCAAGGGCAGAAGATCAACAAGTGGGTGTGGGACGACTGCGCGCTGTCGCCTGTTGAGCTGGTGGATGCGATCTGGGGCGAGGTGCCGGATTTCCGCGAAAGCTACGAAGTGGCTGAGGGCCTGTATCGGCGTAACGTGCCAGCCTACGACGAGAAGGTGGTGCGCGAGCTGCTGGTTAATGCGCTGGTGCATCGACCTTATACGCAACAGGGTGACATCTACCTGAATCTACACCCGGAGCGGTTGGAGATGGTAAACCCCGGCCGCCTGCCACTGGGGGTGACACCCCGCAATATGCTGCACGCCAGCCGGCGCCGCAACGAGGGCCTGGCACGGGTTTTCCACGATCTGGGCCTGATGGAACGCGAGGGCAGCGGCTTCGATCTGATCTACGACCGGTTGCTTTCACAAGGCCGCCCGGCACCGGTACCGGAGGAGGGGTCGGATTGGGTGAAGGTGACGATCCAGCGGCGCATCGTCAAGCCCGAGGTGATGCGGCTGCTGACCGTGGCGGATGAACGCTTTCAATTGACGCAGCGGGAGCGGATCACGCTCGGTGTCTTGGCGCAGACTGAAGGCATGACGGCCAGGGAGTTGGGCGCAGCGCTGGAGACGGATGGCGCGGATGAACTCGCAGGCTGGCTGGGACGCTTGCAGACGCTGGCTTTGGTGCAGAGTAGCGGACGTACACAGGGAACTCGCTATTTTGTCGATCCGAACTTGCTGCGTGGTGCCGACCTAAAGGTTCCAACTACCCTGCTGCGAATTGAGCCACACCGCTTGATGGAACTTGTACGTGAGGATTTACGGCGTTACCCGTGTTCGAAAATTAGCGAGATTAGCGGCCGTATAGGTCCAGAGGTTAATCGGTCACAACTTAAACGGGCACTGGCTGGGTTGGTCGGCATTTCCGTGGTCGTCATGGAGGGCGAACGGAACGGTGCGCGTTATAGCCTGGCGGTTGAAAAATAAGGCACTTCCATTTGGCTCAAATACCCTCCAATCGAACCAATTATTCAGGTGTCCCGAGTCAAATGACCAGGATATTTATTTATAACTTGCTGTTTTTTGAAGGTATTTTTAGCTTTCCGCATATAACAAATGAGCCAAATCCAAGCCAATAGATGAGCTAATAAAACGCATGGCCTCTACCAACATCAACAGCCCGGGATGAGGTCGGGCCGCGAAATGCTGGTGGAAGTCTTCACCAGCAGGAAGGGAAAACGGCTAATAGGGTCGGAATATAACCACACAAAGGTGTTGTCCAATGTCTGAGATACAAGATCGAGTTCAGTTGCGGCCTTCCTGGAAGAGTCGGATCGGGGGTGAATTTGAACAAGAGTATATGCAAAACCTCAGGCAGTTCCTGATCCAGGAGAAAAGGGCCGGAAAGATCATTTACCCGGAAGGGAAAAATATTTTTAATGCCATGAACCTGCTTCCCTTTGAGGAAGTGAAGGTCGTGATCATCGGCCAGGACCCGTATCATGGTCCGGGACAGGCGCACGGCTTGTGTTTTTCAGTCATGCCGGGGGTAGCGCCTCCTCCATCCCTTAAAAATATCTTCCAGGAAATTCATGTGGATCTTGGTATCACTCCGGCCAACCATGGATATCTCAACAGCTGGGCAGAACAGGGCGTGCTCCTGTTAAACAGTGTGCTGACCGTGGAACAAAACAGGGCGGCCTCGCACCAGGGAAAGGGGTGGGAACGTTTTACGGATGCCATTATTCAAACGCTGAACAGCGAACATTCCGGGCTGGTGTTTTTCTTATGGGGCAGTTATGCTCAAAAGAAAGGGGCGATTATTGATAAAAAGCGTCACCTGGTACTGCAGTCGGTTCACCCTTCCCCCTTATCTGCGCATCGTGGTTTTTTCGGGAATATGCATTTTTCCAGAGCAAATTCATATCTGCAGGATCAGTCAAAATCACCCATTAACTGGGAACTGCCTTCACTGAATGAAGGGAACAACAACCCCTCGGCAAAGGGAATCGGGACTTGACTTCCATTCATAACTTTTCAAACACATTCCTGGTACTACTATGAAATACAACTATATCGGAAAAAGCGGCCTGAGAGTCTCCAACATCTGCATGGGGACGATGACCTTCGGGAAAAAATGCGATAAAAAAATATCGTTTGAGATCCTTGATAAAGCCTATGCCAGCGGGGTCAACTTTTTTGATATGGCCGAAGTTTATCCCGTTCCTCCGACGGCGGAGACGTATGGGGTCACGGAAGAGATCTTTGGTGAGTGGCTGGCAGATAAGCCAAGAGACTCAATGATCATTGCCACGAAAGTCGCGGGGGCGGCCAATGGCTGGTTTGTGCCGCCGGTGCGGCACGGCCTGACAGCGATCGATGCCTTTCATATCATGACCGCCGTCGAAGGAAGCTTGAAGAGACTCAAGACCGATTACATCGATCTGTATCAGATCCACTGGCCCGATACCGTCGTTCCCATTGAAGAGAGCCTTGAAGCTCTCGATCAACTCGTGCGCAGCGGCAAGGTGCGCTATATCGGGACATCGAACGAGAATGCCTACGGTTTGACCAAAGCCCTGGAGACCAGCCGTTATCGTGGCTTCAAGCGCTTTGAAAGTATCCAGAATAACTTTTCCATGCTCAATCGGCGCTTCCTTGATGAAATTGCCATCGTCTGCAAAAAAGAGCAGGTCGGCCTCCTCCCCTTTTCACCGTTGGCCGGCGGAGTATTGAGCGGGAAATATACACCCGGCGGGAATTGGGGCGGCTTTCGCTTCGGGGATTACCTGGCCGATCCAGACCCGAGGATGAGGGCGCAGTCTGGACGATTTGCGGGCGACCGCTCGATAGCTGCGGCCCAGAAATATGCTGCTATCGCAATAAAACATGGACTTGCTCCGGCAACGATGGCGGCGGCATGGACGCTCAGCTTTGATTTCGTGCCCAGCACGATCATTGGGGCAACGCATCCTTCGCAACTTGACGATACCCTCAAGGCATCGGAAACTGTCCTCTCGACAGAACTCCTAAGAGAGTGTGACAGCGTCAATCAAGAGATTCTTTACCCGATGGGGTAAGGGGCGAGTCAAAGAAAAAATTTTAACTACGTGAAAATGAAGTCAAGTCCGCTCCTGGCTTTTCTTTGTTGTTGTGGGCAAATTCATTCCTGCCCAGACCTTTACGCATAGAATAATTCCCCGGTGACTGGTAGCATGTCATGAACCGGGGACGCAGGAGAGAGGAACTCTTTTTTTTCCCGAAGATAACCACGCCTTTATCCAAGTTCTTCATGATTCAGCACCCTTTGAAGGGCAACCTGGAAAAGTTTCACACGCAGTAAATGATGAAGTGTCTGATCAGAACTTTTTCCCAGAGATGAACTATTCATGAAAATTACCTTCCTGCCAGTCTTCGTGCTGGCCTTGTTCCTGGCAGGATGTGCCGCCAAATCCCTCCCCCCTGTGGCGTTCAAGATCCCGACAAGGACCATTGATTACCAAAGGGAGGTTAAACCGCTTCTCGACAAGCGCTGCACGGTCTGCCACTCCTGCTACAATTCACCTTGTCAGCTCAAACTCGACTCCTTTGAGGGGGTGGATCGCGGGGCCACGAAGAGGGCCATTTATAATTCCTCACGACTCATCGCCATGGACCCCACTCGTCTCTTTACCGATGCGCAGACAACTGCGGAGTGGCGCAAGAAAGAATTCTTCAGCGTTACCGACAGCACCGTTGCCAATGGATTGAATGACTCGCTCATGATTCAGATGCTGTCCCATAAGATGAAAAACCCGAAGAGCGTCGGGGAGTACCGGGCTGAATCGGAAGATCTGACCTGCTCGGAAAACGGGAAAGAGCTCGGCAGCTACCTGGAAAAGCATCCAAACAACGGCATGCCCTTTGGATTCCCACCGCTCAAGCAGGATGAGTTCGACCTCATAGCGGGGTGGCTGGTCCAGGGCGCCAAGGGGCCCGATGCCGCCCAGCAGGCGGAACTGACGACCCCGAAAGCGAGCGACGCGCGGGCCGTCGTGCAGTGGGAAGCCTTTCTGAACCGGGACGATGCCAAGCATGCCATGACGGCACGCTACCTCTACGAACATCTGTTCCTGGCCCACCTGAAGTTCGGCACCCCCACCAATGAGTTTTATGAACTAGTGCGCTCGCGGACTGCTCCCGGCCAGCCCCTGGATCTGATTGCCAGCGTCCGCCCCTATGACGATCCCGGCGTCGAGCGGGTCTATTACCGCTTCCGCAAGATCTACTCCACCATCGTCTACAAGACCCATATGGTCTTCAATTTTGATGACGCCCAGCTGCAGCGTTTCAATGAGCTGTTCATCCAGCCGGAGTGGCTGCAACCGCCGCACCTGATGGGCTATGACCCGAAGTTGAGCGCCAATCCCTTTGTCGCCTTCGAGCAGATCCCGCCGCGCTCGCGCTATCAATTTCTGCTGGACAATGCCCACTACGCCATTATGACCTTCATCCACGGCCCGGTCTGCAAGGGCCAGATCGCCCTCAATGTCATCGATGACCATTTCTGGGTCATGTTTGTGGACCCGGACCATGATCTGAGTGTGGCCTATCCCGGCTTTCTGAAGCTGTACAGCGACAAGCTGCGGATGCCCATTGAGAAGGGGAGCGACATGCGCATCTTCTCGGCGCTCACCGATGAGCACCGCAAGTCGGCTGCGGAGTTCTACCGGGCCAGACAGGATCTCTACACATCGCTCAACTACACCGGCCTCGGCTATGACTCCATCTGGAAGGGGAACCGTACAGACGATGCCCCGCTGCTGACTATCTATCGCCATTTCCAAAGCGCCTCGGTGCACAAGGGGGCTCTGGGCAATCTGCCGAAGAGCCTGTGGGTCCTTGACTATCCACTGCTGGAACGGATCTATTATGCCCTCGTTGCCGGGTTCGACGTCTATGGCACGGCCGGCCACCTGTTGGCGACCCGGCTCTACATGGATGAGCTGCGCGTCGAAGGGGAAAGCAATTTCCTGGATTTTCTCCCCCCGGGAAGCCGTCAGGATATCATGCAGTCGTGGTACAAAGGTGTCGATCCCGAGAAGATCGGCTACTATCCTTCCGCCCTGCCGGCGAAAATATCCTACAAAACAGATGACCCGAAGCGCGAGTTCGTCGAGCATGTCGTGGACAGCCACCTCCTGCCGGCGACAAAGATCGCCTTCGACAAGGTGAATTACCTGCGGGCCGGGGCCGATTATCCGCAGCTGCCTGACAAGTATGAAACAACTGAAGATTATCTGCGGGCCTTTCGCGCTCTTTCCCGGCCCGGGACACCGTTTTTCACCATAGTCAATAACAGCAACGCCAATATCGCCTTTATAAGGATACGACGGCACAAGGGGCGTGATGTCGCTTTTTCCGTGGTGATCAATCGCTGGCATGACAATGTCGCCTTCCTGTTGAATGAGGATGACCGCCTCGATCCAGCAAAGGACAGCGCCGATTTCATTAATGGTCTCATCGGCTCCTACCCGAACTATTTCTTTGATGTGCAGGAGAAGGAGCTGCCCGATTTTATCGATCTCCTTGCCCATTTTGATGCCAGTCCCAAAGACCTGGCGCGGTTGGCCAAGTATGGTGTGAACAGGGCGGACGACCGATTATGGGAGACCTATGACTGGTTTCAAAAGCGCTTTAATGAAGATGAGCCGGTGCTGGGCGGACTCTTGGATATGAACCGTTACTACTTCCACGTCCATTAGGGGCTGCCTCGAAACAGCGGAGAGAGGTCAGGGGACAGTAGGAATTTAAGGGTTTCTGGGGTCATGTCCGCTCTTGGCTTTTATTGGTTGGTGGTGGTAAGATATTAATCATGATACCGTTACGCAGACACAAGAGCGTGCTTGCCCCCCTTCTCTGTGAGTCTCTGGATTCGCGTTGCTTCGTACCTCACATCCAGAGGATGCTGTTGACTTCACGGATCAGCAAGCAAGCTTGCCAACCCGCTTGCGACTGATCATCCGCGGCGATTCAATTTTTGGAGGAGAAAAAAATCAAATGAAAATTTCAGACTGGCTGGATGAAAAGGAAGCAGAGGGCGTGGATGTATCTCAAATCACATTGCCAAAAAATATGTCTTATGATGAAGACCCGGATGAAACTCTATTTTTCAAGGCTATGTTCCCTTTAAGTGTTGAAACTGCCCCAGAGAAATGGCGAGCAAAGACTCTGGTGAAATTTGGGGATGTTGCTCAAGAGAACGCCGCCACCCCAGATAATTCGACAGATACTTTGTGGCTACACCATGAAAGCGCAGGAGCCAGGATTTAAACCTGCTGTGATACGCATTGACATTTTGGAGATGAAAGGGTCGCCTCACTCT
>CAISPV010000062.1 GCA_903887485.1 uncultured Desulfobulbaceae bacterium
CATCAGAAGCCGTGTTGAGAGGCAGATTTACATCACCGAATAATAATGAGGTTGTTAAATAGTATCCGTCTTTGTCTTAACAACCGTCAACCTATAGTCTAATCTATCTTGGCAGTTTTTAAAATACTTCAAGGGAAACCTTGAAAAGATGTTTTTTCGCCTTGGGGATGGCTTGTCAGTTCGACTGAGCGAAAATCCTACGTTTTCAAGGGACCTCTCTAAAAGAAGAATATTGAATTAACTTACCAAAAAATAACGGTCAGGGGAAAAAAAAACCAGTTATGAGAAAAAAAAGAAAACATTTTCCACGAAAGCCATCAGAGAGGCGGCATACTGGCAAGTCTGACAGAAAATCACCACGACAAGAAAAATCATTGGAACGGGATGTGCTGACATATGTGTATAGTTGTGAACATGCTGTCTCGCAAGCTGATATTGTAGCAGAACTCCATCTGGAGCAAGGTGCGCAGGAAGAACTGATCGTACTCCTTGCGGAACTGGTTGAGCAAAAAATCCTGAGCCATACCAGTAAAAATCGGTTTTCGCTCGGCAAACAAAACAATCTGGCCACCGGAGTCCTTGAGCAAAACCCCCGCGGATTTGGTTTCGTCACCGGGCTTTCTGTAAGGGATGGTCGTTCGGCCTATACCAGAGATCCTTCGGTTGAGGCATCCAACATGGGAGCTGCCCGACATGGTGACACCGTTCTTATCCGCGTAACCATGGTGCGTCGCGATGGCCGTCCTGAGGCGGAAGTGATTAGCGTTCTGGAGCGAGGTTCTGATCGTCTGGCCGGATTTATCTCCTTTGAGCAGAACAAGGTTCGGGTAACCCCTGAGGATCCCCGTTTTCCTTTTTCTGTTATTATCGATGGTGATATCCCCGAGGATGTACAGGCGGGAGATGCGGTCATCGTGCGACTTGCTGAGGGTACTCAAGATACCGACAGCCTTCGGGGCAAGATCATCGAGGTGCTTGGCAATCCGGACTCCATTGATGTCCAAATGCGGTTGGTGATTGAGAAATTCAAACTGCCCCATAGCTTTAGTGAGCAGGCCAGCCAGGAGGCAGCACAACTGCCGGAAGAGATTACCGAGACTAAAGGCCGGGAGGACCTCCGGGAGATCCTGCATGTCACCATTGACGGAGAAACTGCCAAAGATTTTGACGATGCTGTGGCCGTTATAAAGACCAAGAGGGGTTTCCGGCTCTATGTCTCCATTGCCGATGTCAGCCACTTCGTGAGACCAGGAACTGCACTCGACAAAGATGCCTACGAACGGGGCACCTCCATCTACTTTCCCGGCAGGGTCATCCCCATGCTGCCGGAGAAGATCTCCAACAATCTGTGCAGCCTTATTCCTGATCAGGATCGTCTGGCCTTTACCGCCATTCTTGATTTCGACCGGCAGGGCAATACGGCCAAGAAGCGCTTTATCAAGTCCATTATTCGTAGCCACAAGCGCTTTACCTATACCACGGTCCGGCAGATCCTCATCGATAACAACCAGGACGTGCGGCGTGAACATAAACCCTTTCTCACGCCTCTCAAGTGGGCTGGCGAGCTGGCGATAATTCTCCAGCAGCTGCGCAAAGAGCGGGGGGCCATCGGATTTACCCTGCCGGAACCGGATATCGGTCTTGACGATACCGGCAGAATAAGCACCATCGGCAGGGCCGAACGGAACTTTGCCCATCAGATCATCGAGCAGTTCATGCTTTCGGCCAATGAGGCGGTGGCTGAGACCTTTACCGAGCATTCAGTGAATGCCCTCTACCGAATCCATGAGCGGCCTGATCCTATAAAGGTGCAGGAGTTTACCGGCTTTGCCAAGACCCTGGGGCTCAACCTTCCTAAACATCGGGAGGATCCTGACTGGTTTGGTCAGGTTCTGGATATGGTCAAAGGCAGCCCCAAGGAATATGTGGTCAACAACCTGCTCCTGCGCACCATGCAGCAGGCGCGTTATGACGCCCGGAATGTCGGCCATTTTGGTTTGGCGGCAACCGATTATACCCATTTTACCTCACCCATCCGCCGTTACCCAGATCTTCTGGTACACCGTGCCCTGTATGATTTCATCAGCAGGTCCAAGGAAAACAAGAAAAATCTCAGTCCGGAAAATTTAAAAATTATTGGGCCTTTTCTCTCCACCCGGGAGCGGGTGGCCGTGAGTGCGGAACGGGAGATGAACGACCGGTTGAAGGTCCGGTATATGCAGGATAAGACCGGAGAGAGTTTTGACGCCGTGATCTCCGGGGTCAATGGGTTTGCCTTTTTTGTGGAACTGCTTGAGTTGTTTATCAGCGGCTCTGTGGCGATTGGCGAATTGCATGATGATTATTACATCTATGATGCGAAAAATCATCGGCTCATGGGAGAAAGAAACGCCAAGATGTACCGGATTGGCGATCTGGTGCGGGTGACCCTGCTTGATGTGGATCCTCGGAAAAACAGGATCAATTTTACTCTGGCCAAGGAATAAGGGGCTGAATTGTCAAGAAGTTGAGGGTTTTTTCGTTGATACTTGACGGGAAATCATATTTCGCATAAAGAGGGGGCAGGGCTCAAGTTATGAGCACACACTGCGTTACCCTTTTATTGTTGTCTTGGAGAATTGAAGGATATGGAAAATTCGAACTGGTTCATGGGAATTTTGACAACTCCTTTTGCTGGGGGATTACTCCTTGGCACCCTGTTTTGCTGTATTATCTATGTCCGTGGTTTTTTGCGTCGTCGTGAATTATCTCGGGAGATAAACAGGTTGAAAACACACCTGCACACCAAACTGGAGATTGATTCTGCCGATAACGAAAGAAGAAAACAGGAGCTTATTGTCCTTAGGCAGGAGCGGGATAACCTGCGCATTACTGTCCAGTCATTGAATCAGAAACCAGGTCGCAAGGAGATCAGACAGTATTATATCTATCAGACTGCCCTTGATATCATGTTTGAAAAAGCGCCGGGCTTTGCCCCTGCCTGGCAGATCACGATCAAGGAGGCTGAGCGGCTCTTTGAAAAATCAGAACAAGGGGTTGTGCCTCTGCTGAAACGATTGATGCCAA
>CAISPV010000063.1 GCA_903887485.1 uncultured Desulfobulbaceae bacterium
CTTTCATGGTGTAGCCACAAAGTATCTGTCGAATTATCTGGGGTGGCGGCGTTCTCTTGAGCAACATCCCCAAATTTCACCAGAGTCTTTGCTCGCCATTTCTCTGGGGCAGTTTCAACACTTAAAGGGAACATAGCCTTCTTTTTATGTCTTTTTCGTATTGCCCTGTTGAGTAGATTTGATTTTTTATTTCAATAGTTGCTCTAGGGGTATTGTTGCCCCACCACAAAAGGATATCCACTTTTCCTTTTTCTCGAATATCTTTTGGAAGTCGTCCTATACCTTTTGCTCCCGCATCTTCTAAGGTAGTTGTCGAACCATGCTCTAAAGTGATATATTTTGCACCGTCTAAAGCAAAGATACATTTTGCAACAGTCGTTGAAATTAGATACTCGGGTGCTTGCCATAACCAAAATCCACCGGACCAATTTTCATAATTTTGTTGTGCTTCAATAAAACCATTAAGGACGGCATTCATTATACTGGGAATAGAAATTTGTTTGGACATCAATATCTCCTAATAAACAAAATGTTTAGGGTAAATAACGGCGACTACTGAGATTACCATGAGAATCAGCACGTTCTCCGCTAATCTATTGTTAGTTCCCTGATCCTTACTCTTCTGCGTAAGTGTCTCTTACAGTGCCCAGCTTAGTAAGCCCCATGGACGTCGTTTCCATCGCCGTCAAAAACTACAACATCAAATCCGGCGTATGAGCCATTAAATCTTGTTGCCTTCCAGTCAGAAACAGTCATGTCATTCTTGGCCATTCGTTCGTACCCGTATTGAGGTACACCATTTCTGTCATCGCGAACATCACGTACGTTTTGACGAAACTGCACATCGAATCCTTCAATGTCCCAAATCCTTTTTTCTACGATCTTCAGTTTAGGCACGGTGGCTCTCCTTGGCAAAATTTACTAAATGACAAATTGCACTGCATGAAGTGCTGATAGCATATTAATAAGAATTTACAAATACATACGTTAGTTGTGTTCTTTATTTTAGGAGGATACAGGATACGGCAGGGAAAAACAATATTATATATAACAACCGGGGATAAAAAGAAAAAATGTATTGCTGTTTTGTTTTTACCAGATGAATAATTGCTGGATTGCAAAGTATGTTCCTACATATCTGAAAAACAAAATGAGTCCTATTTGTCAGTGAAACGACGGATGGCGGCATTGGAGATAATGTATGTCAGAGTAGCTTGACAATTTCTTGATGGTTTTGATGCAGGATCTTAATGTCTGAAATTACAATACCAATTCGCCCCATGTGTTTCATTGGAATACACTGATGGCTGTGTAATTCGTGAAAGGTCATGCAGTGCCTTGCTTCATAGATCGAACCTTCGTGGCCTGAACAATGCTCGTCGTTATGATCCCGCGCATCACCTATGCCCCAGTAATCAAGGCTTGTCGCATCCTCTGAAAAATCGTTTAGCAGGGATACTGAACAGAGAAGTGATGCCTCCTCATCCACATCATGTTCACTGGCCTCAGGATTCTTGTCTTCCGAAAAAGGATCATCGTCGCTGACATAAAAACTCGCTTCCACTTCTAGGTCAATGTCATGATCGGTTAACCCGCCGTTGCCCGATTTGATTTGCTGTTCCATTTCCTTTCTCAGGCGGATTCCTTCTGCCAGCAGTTTTTTCTCCCATCCCATGAGCCAGGTATTCAAGTTTGTCGCGGCCAGATTTTCGTCTTTGGTCAGAACGCTATGGGTGTCATCAAAATATGCTGTTATTGCCTGTAGAACCACTTCAACATCATGGCCAGGAATCGTTTTTTCGAGCAAAAGATCGTTGTAGCGTATAACGCAACAAGGGATGATATCTGGAAACTTCCCAAGCCAGACATTCCAATCATCCAGGTTATGCATAAGGGCGCCAATATCGGCAAGGAATATGCGTTGTTTCAGTTCTTGGGGAAGGTAATATTTATGGATATATCGGGCATGTGGACGATGTCTTGCCCGATGATAAGAGGCCGTTAAAAACTTTATCGGCTTCTCAAGAGAGACCTGTGCTTTCTGCATTGTGAATTTCTCAATTGTATTGGCGGTCGCTGCTCACAGGCTGTCGGGTATTGATAAAAGGTGAGCACGGTGACCTCCATGTTAAAATTATGAAGACACCATACATGACAGGTACGTCATTATGTGACGTGATGTTTGGATAAAAAGAAATATTTTTTAATTGTTGTTGATGGAAGGCAGTTCTTCCGCTGAAGCGGAACTTTCTGTCTTGAACTCTCCCTTGACCAGAGTGATAAGCGAGATCTCGCCGGGGCAGTTAAAGCGCAGGGGGATGCCGGAGGGGCCAGCGCCCCGGCTGGTATAACCTATCATTTCCTGATGTTGCCAACTGCCCGATGCCGTAAAGCGGGGCGCCCTGGAGTTGGTAAGGATGGGGCCTCGCTTTGGCAGGCAGATCTGCCCGCCGTGGGTGTGGCCACAGAGATAGAGTTGGGCCTTGCATTGCGCCGCTTGCTGGTATGCCTCCGGGGAATGGGCCAGGAAGATCTTGAATGCCTGCTTCGGCACATCACGGAAGGCAGCTTTGGCGTCCGCCATCTTGTAGAAATGGGGGTCATCGACACCCACCACCCAGATCTGTTCGCCGTTTCTGGCAATGGGCCATGATTCGTTGATCAGCATGACCAGACCGGAATCCTCAAAATCCGGGGTCATCTCCAGGCAGTCATGATTGCCGAGCACCCCGAGTAGGCCATGCTGCGTGCGGATATGGGGCAGGAGGCGGCGCAGATGAGACAGGCAGGGGGCGATAGGCCCATAGGTCAGCATGCGGATATCCCCGCCGATCAGGCAGAGATCGACCTTAATGTCCTGGAGGTGATTGATGAGCGTATCGGTCAGGCCGTCGAGTCCGTCCAGATGGAGATCTGTGAGCAGGAGGATGCGAAACTGGTCAAAGGAGTCGGGCAGCGACGGGAAAGAAAATGTTTTTTCCACCACCTGGATCTTCAGGGCATTGCATTTTCCTTTTTCATACAGGCCGGTCATCTTGAATACGGTGGTGAGAAAGACCAGATCGGAGAGGAAGCTGGTCAGATTGAACAATGACATCCATCTGGCCAGAGGGGTATGGCAGGCCCGCCATTCCCGCAGGCGCACCGATGAGCGGAGGTGGCGCGGATAATTTGCAAGCGGAGGCCGGTACAGGATAAAATACCAGAAATGGGAAATCCAGTAGGCAATAGTGATGAACAGGACCAGAATTGCCGCGATCTGCCACCAGGTGAGACCCAGAACCTGGCCAAGGAACAAGGTGGGGAACAGGGCTTCAAAGATCTGGTCGAGAATGACGATTTCCGTGCCGCTGGCCAGGGTGCGACGACGTTTAATGAAACTGGAGAGCAGGTCACCGCTCATGGACAGCAAGGTGGCAATGGCCGCAACCCACCAGGCAACGCCGATCAGAGGGGCGACCATGATTCCCCCGAGCAGACTGGCGATGATACCGCGGATGGTCTTGTGCGGCCCGAAGATGGGCTGCTGGTCTCGCCATGTTGTGCCGCCATCGAGCGGCCAGCTCCAGCGGTCGCCGCAGAACATGGCGATCAATGGTGGCAGTCCATTGACCCACAGGAGAAAGAGAACAAGAGAGAGAACAGGTGTGGCCGCCGCGATCATATTGGTTTGTCTGGAAAAGGCTAAAGGGAAAGGTTGAAGGTAAAGGTTGAAGGAAAAGGCTGAAGACTGAAGGGCGTCCGGCTATCCGCCGGACTGGAAGACTGACGGAAAGGCTTTTACTTCAGCCTTCAGCCTTCCGCCTTCTGAGCGCCTGATAAAAGAGCAGGCCGTAATCACCGGCAGCAATGGCGCTGCAAAGGACGGTAACCAGGAGGGCAGCCGGGATTACCCTTGGGAAAAGGACAACGGTGATCAGCATAAGAAATTGTCCCGCTGTTGCCAGCTTGCCTGGCCACCGTGCCCCCATATTGCGAAACGAATCCCAGGAGCCGATCAGTGCGGCGTACCCGGCGGCAATGCCAACGGTCAGATCACGGGCAATCACGGCCGGAATCCACCAGATGGAAAATTTGCCGGTCATGGCACAGGTTGTCAAGGCAATGAGCATGAATGTCTTGTCGGCAACGGCATCCAGCAATCCTCCCTGCCAGCTTGCAGTATTCCAACGCCTGGCGCACCAGCCGTCCAGAAAATCACTGGCGCCGCTGCCGAGAATAAGCCAGATCCACAGCTCCTCCGGACAGAAAGGGAAATAACAGGCCAGGCCCAGCCGCAAGGTGGACAGGATATTGGGGATGAGGGCCAGATAGCGTTTCATGGTGGGGTTGTCCTCATGGAGAAGTGTGGACCTCAGTCTTACGACAAGACATAGTAAATACCTCCCATGATCATCAGGCTGCCGATACGGAAGATCTGGTTGTAAAAGATCAGTTCCGCAGCCACCTTTGGTTGGAAGATCCCCGCATAATAGGGGAACTGGTGGCGGATGGCGCGGATTGGGGAGGAAAGAATATTGCCGACCAAAAGCGCCAGGATGATTTCCCGGTAGGTCATGCTGCCCGCCTGGAGCAGAGCCCCGGCCGCAGCAAGGCCGGCCGTGAATTCGGCGGCAATCTGCAGGGTGATGATCCCCATCGATTCAGGGGTGAGCCAGGGCAGGAAGGAGAAGTAGGTGGCCATCATCTTTTCCATGGCGGTGAAGATCCCTGCCTTGTGGAGCCAGAAGATGACGATGTAGATAGGAATGGTAAAGCGGATGATTGAGCGGATGCGTTTTTTAAAGCGTTTCCAGCTTTTTTGCAAAATAGCGTTCCATCCGCTTTTCCAGCCACCGTTTGCCTCTATGGGGCCCTTCACCTTTATATCTTCTCTCCGTTCCGGGCTGGGGAGGATAAAGCGGCTGATAAGAAGGATGGAAAAAGTACGGAGGATGGCCGCGCCAAAGGTGAGGCCCACATAGATGATAGCCGCTCCCTTGATCATTGGCGCCGTGATAAAAGAGACCGTGGGCAGATGGAGAAAATAGACGGGCATGGAGTTGAACAGGTTGGCCAGGATCAACTCTTTTCTGGAGATCTTGTTTTGCTCGTAGGCCTCGGAGAGCATGGTGTTGGCGCTGATGCCGGAAAAAAGTGCCATGGTGAAAGAGGCGCTCGATATATCGGAGAGATTTCCCAGGCGGAGCAGGGGACGGGCCAGGGCGGCAATCTTGGTGGTCCAGTTCAGGGATTCAATCACGTTGGCAAGAAAAAGGCTGACCGAGACATAACCAAGCAGCCGGATTAGCGGCCAGATCAGGTCGTGCCAGAGAGAGAGCATGGTGGTGGCCGGAAAGGACATGGGGGTTATTCCTTAATTTTTCAAGGCTCAAGCAATGATGCGCCTTGAATCAACGAATGGGCGTACAGTCCTGCCGGATCGTTGAAGAGCAGGAACTCTCTTAAGGGCGCAGTCAGGTGAACCATCTGTTGTGCTAAAGGTTTGGACATCGTTTGCCGCAGCAGGGCGGTGATGATCTCACCCTTAAAGAATCCCAGCATTTCATCGCGGAGAGTCCGTGGCTTTTCGATGTAACTTGCTGAATATTCTTTTATCTTCGCTATTTTTGCGGCCGACTCGATGGCGTCTGCCAGGGTGCCGATTTTATCAACCAGCCCAAGCTGCTGGGCCTCTTTGCCATGGAAGACCCGCCCTTCGGCAAGAGTCTCGACCTTTTCCATATTCATGTTGCGGCCATTGGCCACCAGAGAAAGAAACTGCTGGTAGCCATGATTGAGGGTCATCTGGAGTGCTTCCTGCAAGGGCGGAGTCAGGGGCCGGCTCAGGTTAAGGCCTGAAGCCAGTTGCGTGGTGCCGATTCCGTCACTGTGAATGCCAAGACTGGCCAGGCTGTTTTCAAAGGTGGGGATGGCCGCGAAGATACCGATGGAACCGGTGATGGTCGCGGCCGATGCCCATATCTCATCAGCATTGGCGGCGATCCAGTATCCGCCTGAGGCGGCAGTGGAACCCATGGATACCACCAGGGGTTTGCCGGCTTTTTTCAACTCCAGGATCTCCTGACGAATGATCTCCGAGGCAAAGGCCGAGCCGCCCCCGGAGTTGACGCGCAGCACGACTGCCTTGACTGCGGGGTCAAGCCGGGCCTTGCGAATAACGGCCGCCAGGGTGTCGCCGCCAATGCTGCCCACAGGCTGCTTGCCATCCAGGATCATCCCCTCGGCGATAATGATCCCGATGGTATTGACAGCTGCAACCAGTGGCGGCTGGTAAGAAGGAGTGATGGTGCGCAGATACTCATTCAAGGCAACCTGGCTGAATCCATGATCAGGGGCAGGTGCAGTCTGTTTTTCCAGATAGTCGCGGATCTCTTCTCTGCTCTTAAGGCCATCCACCAGTTTGCTGTCCAGGGCCAATCGGGCGGTGCTGCCTTCAGCTGCCGTAAGTTTTGCGGGTATGTTATTGGCGTATTGATCGATGGCACCCTCTGGAAGTGAGCGTTGCCGGGTGATATCGGTGGTGAAGAGAGACCACAGGGAGGTCAGCAGTCCCTGCATTTGTCCTTTGGCCTCTTCCGACATGGAATCACGCAGGATCGGTTCAACGGCCGATTTGTAGGTGCCGACACGGAAGACGTGATAATTGATCCGTAATTTTTCCAGGGCTTCCCGGAAGAAGAGGTGATAGGCACCAAAACCGTGGAGATCCACAGCGCCCATGGGGTTCAGGTAGATCTCCGAGGCAAAGGAGGCCAGATAATAAGACTTCTGCTGATAGTAGTCTTCGGCGGCAATAACCTTTTTGCCGCTCTTTTTAAACTGGTTCAGGGCCTCGCCGATGGTTTGCATCTGGTCGAGTCCCACCGTTCCCAGATCATGAAGATTAAGGAGAATGCATTTGATCTGACTGTCGGTTGCTGCGTGGTGGATGGCATCAAGGACATCCTGAAGCAGGGTTTCAGCGGGTGTCTGTGTGGTTTGAGAAAGCTCACTCAGCAGCTCCGAGATTGGGTTGGTGATGTGTTTTTCTTCAACGATATCGCCGGAAAGAGAAAGGATAAGGGCGGCGTTATGAATAATCGGCGGCTTTTTTTCAAAGAAAAATGTGGTCAGAATCATCACCACAATCAACAGAAAGAGCAGATTTCCCAGGATGCTTCGGGTGGTGGATAAAAATTTACCTATCCAGCGGAAGAGGGTAGCGAGAGCAGTAAAGATATTTTTCATGGATGTGTGGGACGTAAAAGGGAAAATGATTCTGTATCTGACAGTGAGCCGTTGTGCGTGATCGGCATAAGGAGCCGTAACAAAATGAATGAAAAAAAACGTTCATTTCGTAACGCCTTCTAAATGGAAAAAGATAATAACAATCCCGTTGCTGGAAGTAAACCTTCTTGCTGGTGAGTAGGTTGTTATTATAGAGGATATTTATATAATCATGAGGGATAGGATGTAGTAACTCAAATTCGATCTGACAATTCTCTAAATCAGATTTAAGCAAATCTGACACTGTCAGGAAGAAGGTGAACCTATGAGGTGTGTTCTTCAATTGAAGCTTGCTAAGGAAAAGCTAACGTGCTGTTCAGCCGCACCGGGCCACTGACGACCGCAAACAATAACGCTGACCTCCCGGTGTCGGCTGGAATGGCTGTTGTGCCTTTAGTTGATGGTTATTAACTAATATTCACCTTGAAATCATTAAGCATTTCTTCCGCTTTTTCTTCCCCGTATTCCTTGACCATCTTGCTCCATAAAGGACTTTTCCTAATATTGTTTTGATATTCTTTCGTCATTTTCTCTTGTTCTTCGATTGATGGTGAAGTCCCTTTGTAAACGGAATGAAGTCCGTCTTCATCAATCCATGAACTTGTATCCGTACCAGAGGAGGGCAACAGCATACAGCATTTCTTATATTTTATTCCACTTCCACAAGGGCATGATTCATTTCTTCCAATTTTGTGGTTCATTGTTGACCTTGTTATTTAAGGAGCACAACGTCTGGCATAAGCGGCGCCTTTTGGCGTCCGACTTAATGCCAGACGTTGTGTGATAATTTGTATTATTAAAATATGTTAAGCTAGATGAGTGTCTCGATATCTATATCGAGTTCTTTGGCAATATTCTTTAAAGTGTCAATAGTAGGATTTCTTTTATTGTTTTCGATTTGTGAAAGATAGGCGGAACTGATACCGACATTTTTTGCCAACTCATTCATTTTGATATGCTTATACTCTCTCCATGCACGAATTGGGTTAGTTCCGTCAAGAATTGCAAAAGTAACTTCGCCAGGTATGGCTATTTCTGTTCCGTCTTGAATTGCTTTCAAGTTCTTTTCAATATCTTTTATATCTTCAGCGTCCTCCAAAGCCTCTTGAAGTTTTTCGTACTCACTGAAGGGAATAACAGCCCATTCTGGTTTTCCGTTTTTTTCGATAATTTGGATGTTCATTTATATACCTCCCCACGAGTCTTGATGTTAATGACATGGATTAGCAACTCGTTGTCATTGATAGTGTAAACTACTCGCCAGTCACCAACTCGAAGTCGATAGCCTGGATGATTGGTTAATTTTTTTATATTACGCATTTTTTTTTGGTCAGAAGCTAATTCTTTAATTTTATTGGCAATAAGCACCGCATTATTTCTGGGCATTCGCCTTAAAGCTTTGTCGGCATTTTTGCTAAAAGTTATCTTAAACATAATAATATAATAGCAATTAGCTACAATAAATACAAGATGATAATTAGCTGAGAGTTATTTTTTTACACACAACGATAGGCACAAGTGGACGCCGCTAGTGAACTTCCCCGTAGGCCACCGCGCTTCCCGGCGTTCCACTTTGTGCCTTTGTTGGGCCATGGCGGCTGACCGACCTATAACGTCATTTTTGACCCCAAAAATGAAATTATAGACTTAAAATTGGCAGCTTTCACGGGTCGTTCCTTTTTTATATTAGTCGGTTAGCGCGGCCCGACCCCGGCGGTCCTATTGTCATTGTTCATCATCACAGTTTTTTTTAACTCAGCTTGAAAAGAGAAATAATAAATCCGACCCCTTTTCCTCTTCGGCTTACATTATTATTGGCGCGAAAAGGTTTGAGTATAAGTATTCTTAACACGTTTAGATCGTAATAGATAAATTGTCCAAAAAGATGCGCCAATTGATTTTTCAGGGAATTCTATCCAACGATCTGAAACCATGCAGGTAACGATATTTTTATTTTCAACCATTTTTCTTTTCTTAATCGGGAAACGAATAATTTTATTTTTCATACTGGATCTCCGTTAGTGCTGTAAGATACCATCCGATTTAGCCTCAACAATTTTTTGCAATTCATTTAAAAGGTCGATTAAGTCTTCCCGGTAAAATTTATCAAATTCCTTTTCGGGGATGAAATCAGGTTCCATCAGGCAGTGATATTGAGATTCAAATTGTTCAAGAATATTTCTTACCTTCGGCTCATAGAATAGTTTATATTTCTTGTATTTATCGAAGTAAATTCTCTCCATGAAATCAATGAATTCTGTCCTAGGGTCACTTGGGGGCCAGAGCGAACTAAAAGCATTTGAAGTGAACTCATATAACTCACAATATGCTTTGAAAATGTCTGATTCGTATAATTTGATCTTTTCTATCTTAAGCTGAGATTTCTGGCTTAACCACTCCTTAGCCAAAATACCACCAATAGACGCTATGGCAGTGAAAAATCCTGCCCAAAACCAGCTTTGATTATAGAAAATTTCTTGGTTCATAGTGTTAGTTTACTGTTTTAGTGCCCAACGCAACGCTTCAGCGGCGGCGGGCTTTTTGACGTCCTACTGAAAGCGCATTGTTAGGATTTTAAATGGTCGCTGTCCCTATTTTTTTTAAGAACAAGAGTCAAGCAAAGACTTGACCCCTGTATCATCTTATTCGTTATACATTGTTTTCTATTTTATTTAATGATACCGAAAGCTTGTAATTGTACAGTTCGACATTTATTGTTTCCGAACATGCCAAGACTAGATCATCAGAAATTTCTCGGGCTATTATAATTCCACGCACCTTCTGACCCTCTTCTGCATGGTTTTTTCTAATCCATGCCATGTATCTTAATATTTGGCCAACAACTCTGTCGTACCCTCGGGAAACTTTGAGTTCTATTACGACATAATTGTTGTCTTTATCTGTTGCCAAAATATCTATAAAGCGGTTCCCAACAGGAAATTCTATTCCGCTAATTCCTTCCTCCATATACAAGACTAAACCAGGCTCAATCGAATAGAGGTTTTTTGCCAGAAAATTTTGAAGGTCTTTCTCATATGCGAATTCGTTTCCTTCTTCTTCTTTTGTGTCGCTTTCTTGAACCTTTGTTTCTTCCTCTTCCCTTATTTTCTTTGAATATATTGGGTCAGGATCAGAAGTTGGATCGTAAATACGAAATTTCTTACTATCAATTTGGTAAAGCAGATCATCTTTTCCATTTTGGTCAACGTTGTAATGTATTCTGCTTGGAGCATTGATGGATAGGAGGAGAAGGTGGGCTGAAATTGTGCCAGGTTTTATTAGGGGATATTTTTGATTAAACCACAAATTTACTTGTTCTCTGGTTAATACATCTCCTTTTTGGATTGAAAGGTCTTTAATCATGTCTCGAAAAAGAAGCTTTACTGACTTTTCGTATAGTGCCATGATTGAGTTCCTTTTTTAGATGTATAACGATCATGATCAGCCGACCGGCCCCTGATTATGCCATTTGCACCGCGCGTGTTCCGGGTCGGCTGGATTAATTTGTTAGGCAATGATTCTTCATCGAACATCGCTTCATGTTGATTCATGCTCTTATGGCCTCGAAGTCCAACTTGTAGCAATAGACGAGCTTGCGCCGGGACTCCGAAAGCTGACTTCGCGCCACGATGGAAAAGGCCTCACTGTAAATCGCTGGGGGCACTTTCGACTCTTCGAGCACCTCCCGGGCGGTGGCTAGAATGTCCTGTGTTGAAATCGAACTTGCGAATTTGCGGAACCGATCTTCGTGCCCCTCAAGCCGAGCGGCTCTCGCCCGGCTCGCCAGCGGCGAATAGTGGATCACCGGTGTGACCTTCCTATGGAACCCATATCGGCGCAGATGCTCAGCGACAGCCTTTCCCACTGCTATTACGCTAGCCCCAGGCGCAGCAATCAGATCAATCTCCTCTTGTAGAAGTGCATACCATTTGTCGTAGCGGTCAGTTCTGGCTTTGCTCGCGTGTTCGACGAGCATCGCCCCTTTCGAAAAGTCGGTGATGTGATACCGCTGGCCGGTATCGCAAAGAAACCGTCGCGCAGAAAAGTGCAACAGCATCGGCTCGATACCGGCAAGGAAATTTCTAAAGCCAGAGGCGACTCTCGCCCGCGCCTCTTCCGTAGACCTAGCCCAGTGACCAAGCGACGGCTCCATGCAGACAAAAATGTAGTCGACCGTTCCCGTTGGTTCGGGGTTGGGTAAATACACGCCATCGTCAGATTCAGCGAGGGCCTTCATCCGCTGGTCTAGATTACGATATGCTCTTCTGAATTCATTTTCCATTGTTCTGTCATCGATGCCTAACAAGTAATTCTGCTGATCTGTATATCATCCCGACTCGCACGGAGTGTTGGATGTTTTCCTATACCGACAAACTCAGGCTCTTTGCCTTGTGAGCCCAATAATTTTTGGTAATGTACCAATATCTCATTAAATAATCTTGAAAAATTTGCTATGCTCGAATATTCGCTTTTCTGCATATCTTCCAGAATGAAAGGATATGCAATTTTTGGAGAACTTCCTATGATACAAGTACCTGGCGCAGTGCTGGAACGTTTCGAGGCGCGCCTTGTAGCAAAAAATTTGAGACCTTGAGGTTGCCAGGTCGAACCTAAGCTAATTCCGTGTGTGGCTCAACTTGAGGTGTCTACTGTATACGTCAGATTTGATAACACTTTTTCACCATGACTGTCTGATCAAGTCTGAGCAAGTAGAGATAAGAAATATCTCGAATTTTTGTTGTGGTATAAATATGGTGCGATGCATAAAATAATACGATTATGTTTCCATTGTGTATTGGAGTAAGGAATTAATGAAAACTTCTTGTCTTTGAAAAAAGAATAAGGGTGTGCAATGCAGTCCATACAAAAAAGAACCGTGGCGGTGAAGGGGATGCACTGTGCAGCCTGTTCCAGTCGCATTGAACGTGTGGTGCAGGGCCTGGAAGGGGTTGAGCGGGCGGCGGTCAATCTGGCGACGGAGAGCATGGAACTGGCTTGGGATGCTGGTGTCATCTCTTTTGATCTGATTGCCGATCGGGTCAAGGACCTGGGCTTTGAACTGGAACAGGAAGAGGAGGGTGAGGATGTGACCCTTGATCTCGCCATCAGCGGCATGCACTGCGCCGCCTGTTCCACCCGTATTGAAAAGGTTGTTTCCGGGATGGCGGGGGTAGTGGCGGCCCGGATCAATCTGGTGACTGAGACCGGGAAAGTGGAGTACCGCAAGGGGCAGACCAGTCAGCGCCAGATCCGTGAGGCCATTGCTCATCTGGGATTTGAGGCCCAGCCGGTGAAGGCCAGGTCTGATCAGTTTGCCAGGAAACGGCAGGAGACCCTGGCGCGTCTTGCCGCCATGAAGACCCGGCTTTTCTGGTCGCTGGGGCTGGCTGCGCTCCTGCTTTCGGTCTCCATGGGCGAGATGCTGGGGCTGCCCCTGCCGGCGGTCATTAATCCCCATCATTATCCCCTGCGTTTTGCCCTGATCCAGTTCTGTCTGGTGGTGCCGATCATGGTGCTGGGCCGTAATTTTTATCTCATCGGTATCCCGGCCCTCCTGCGGCTGGTCCCCAACATGGATTCCCTGATTGCCATGGGCACGGGTGCTGCCTTTGTTTATTCCACCTGGAATCTGGTGGAGATCATGCTGGGCGGGGACGCGCACCGGTTGGGGATGCTGGCCATGGATCTATATTTCGAATCGGCAGGGGTGTTGATTGCCCTGGTGTCGCTTGGTAAATATATGGAGACCCGTTCCAAGTCGCATACCTCGGATGCCATTGCCAAGTTGATGCAGTTGACCCCGGATAAGGCTATCCTGCTTAAGGGCGAGGAGCAGACCGAGATCCTGGTGGAGGAGATTGAGGCCGGAGATGTCTTGCTGGTGCGGCCTGGCGAGCGGATTCCCGTGGACGGAGTGATTGCCAAAGGGCGGACGGTGGTGGATGAATCGATGCTCACCGGCGAGAGCCTGCCGGTGTCCAAGGATGAAGGAGACCGGGTGACATGCGGCACCCTCAATAAAAGCGGGGCGGTGCAGGTACGTACCGAGCAGGTGGGGCAGGACACCCTGCTGGCCCGGATCGTCAGGACGGTACAGGAGGCGCAGGGGTCGAAGGCCCCTATTGCCGGCATGGCGGACCGGATCAGCCTCTATTTTGTGCCGGTGGTTATGGTCGTGGCGGTGCTAACTGGCCTGGCCTGGTATCTCTTTGGCGGGGTTGATTTCACCGTGGCGTTGCGGTTTTTTATTGCGGTGATGGTCATTGCCTGTCCCTGTGCTATGGGCCTTGCCACTCCGACCTCGATTATGGTGGGCACCGGGCGCGGTGCACAGCTGGGGGTTCTGATTAAAAGTGGCGAGGCCCTGGAAATGGCGGAAAAGATCCAGGTGCTGGTCTTTGACAAGACCGGGACCCTGACCTATGGCCGGCCTGAACTCACCGATCTGATCAATGTGGCAAGCGATGAGAGTGATGACAGGTTGCTTTCTCTGGTCGCGTCTCTCGAACAGTCTTCTGAGCATCCCCTGGCCGAAGCACTGGTGGCCGCCGCGAAGGCAAAGGGGTATGAGTTGCAGCAGCCGGAGACCTTTGAAGCCCTGCCTGGCCGAGGAGTTGTTGGCCGGGTGGATGGTCAGGAGATCCTTCTGGGCAACAGGCAGCTTCTGGCCGAAAGGCAGGTTGAAGTGAAGGGTGCGGACAGCGAGGTCGCCCGTCTTTCAGGGCAGGGGAAGACGGTGCTGTTTCTGGCAGTTGCCGGCCGGTTTGCCGCCTTGCTGGCTATTGCCGACAAGCTTAAACCCGAGGTGCCGGTGGCGGTGGCTGTGATGCGGAAGATGGGGTTGCGCCTGATCATGCTCACCGGCGATCAGGAGATTACGGCCAAAGCCATTGCTGCCCAAGCGGGAATTGACGAGGTAATTGCCCAGGTAATGCCTGATAAAAAGGCAGAGAAGATCAAAGAATTACGGCAACAGGGTCTGCGCACCGCCATGGTTGGCGACGGGATCAATGATGCCCCGGCCCTGGCCCTGGCCGATGTGGGAATTGCCATGGGCACCGGCACCGATATCGCCATCGAGTCCGGCGATATCGTCCTGATGAAAGGGAACCTGGACGGGGTGATTACTGCCCTGCGCTTATCAAGGGCAGTGATGCGCAACATCCGGCAGAATCTGTTCTGGGCTTTTGCCTATAATGTGATTGGGATCCCAGTGGCGGCGGGGTTGCTTGTTCTCTTTGGCGGCCCCAGTCTGAACCCGATGATTGCCGGAGCGGCCATGGCCATGAGCTCGGTGTCGGTAGTCAGTAACGCCCTGCGCTTGCGGCGTTTTGGCATAAAATAGGCTATGTTCCCTTTAAGTGTTGAAACTGCCCCAGAGAAATGGCGAGCAAAGACTCTGGTGAAATTTGGGGATGTTGCTCAAGAGAACGCCGCCACCCCAGATAATTCGACAGATACTTTGTGGCTACACCATGAAAGC
>CAISPV010000064.1 GCA_903887485.1 uncultured Desulfobulbaceae bacterium
ATCTGTCGAATTATCTGGGGTGGCGGCGTTCTCTTGAGCAACATCCCCAAATTTCACCAGAGTCTTTGCTCGCCATTTCTCTGGGGCAGTTTCAACACTTAAAGGGAACATAGCCTTTTGTTTTAACCTTTTGTCTGCCGAGGAGAATAATGCCTTGCTGGAAAAGGTGGTCCTGGTGATGGCGCATTGGTTGGAGGTCGAAACAACTTATTCCCCTGTTTGTGATACCGTTTGTCGGCAGTTGCAGCAGAGTGGGCTCAGAATGCTCGATGATGGCCATTGGCAGCAATTCGATTCCCTGCTGGAAATCCTGTTTCAGATTCAATCCGGCGCCCTGGAAAAAGGGAATGTGATACGGGGATTGGTCGCCAGAACCCAGGATGCCTTGGCCGCTCCACATATCCTTGAGGAGCTTGCCCTGGTTTGCCTCCATGGCCATGGAGGGCGGCAGGCACTGGCCGAGAAGATTCTGACCCGTTTTGGCCGTCGGTCAGTAATCTTTCTGCTGGAAAAACTATTGGGGTCACAACAAAAAGATGAACGTCTGCGTCTCCTCAAGTTGATTCCCGAAACGGGTAAGGTCGCCATGTCGGTGTTCGAGGAGTATCTGGCCAAAGATTTACCCTGGTATGGGTTGAGCAATATTGTTTTGCTCATTTCGTCCATGGGTGATTCCTCTCTTGTTCATCTGGTCCTTCCTTTACTCAAGCACGATGATATCCGCGTCCAGCAGAAGGTACTTGATTGTATTAACGATCTTGCGGGTGTGGATAAAAAGAGATATCTCCTGTCGGCTTTGCCTCTGGTTGGCGATGAGCTCAAGGCCAATCTGGTTATGCAATTGGGAAAGCTTGGGTGCGCGGAGGGTGCGGATGTGCTGCTCGATATTCTGGCGGATCGTGATACCATTGCCGCTCCTGTGCGCGATGACCTTTTGGGCCAAATCTGCATTGCTCTTCGTCTGGCGCCACAGAAACGAACGATTATTCTGTTACGGCAGCTTATTGCTGAGCGGGAAAAACTGGGGGCTTCCGGGCACGATGCGGTAACTCTCATTGCCAGGCGCACCCTGCAGATTCTTGAACCACAACTGCAACCTGTGGGTAAACGGAGTGAAGAAAAGCAGGTTGAGGTTTCTTTTGATTCTGATCTCGCGACTAAACAACAGGCCATGCAGAATTCTATTGGTTTGGAGACCCATGTTCAGCAATTGCTGGAGGAGGAAAAGATACCAGAGGCGACAGCTTTACTTGCTGAACATGCGGTGAATGCGGCCAAAGAAAAAGATTTTGTAACCGCGTCAAAATTGCAAGACCGGATACTGGCGGTAAACCCCAATGCCTTAAATGAAATCATTCGAGTTCGTAAAGTAATAGAGGAAGAAAAAAGTGTTGCCATCAGCAGTCATCATCTCAGCATCTGGAGTGAGCTGTATGATTTTTTAGATACCGAGTCGTTCAACGCCCTCTATCATTGTCAGCGTTTTCAGGAATATAAGGAAGATGAGGTGATTGTCGAACAAGGAGATATCAATTCCACTCTTTATTTTCTTAATGCGGGACAGATCGGCCTGAGCTGCAGCCAAGGAAAGAAAGAGATTTTTCTTAAACGTATCAGTCCCGGTGAGATTGTCGGGGTTGGCCCTTTCTTTGATATCTCGGTATGGACGGTGACGCTTACAGCCATGTCCGCGGTGGAGGTACAGGTCCTGGAACGGGAAGCATTCCTGGATCTGTTGCCGCAGTATCCCGGCCTTGAATCCAGCCTGGATGATTTCTGTCGCCGATCAGATAATGTGCCGGTGTTGTTGAGAATTGCTGGTGAGAGTCGACGGGAGGATGTGCGCCATCCAGTAAAACTGATCATTGTCAATAGCTTGCGGGATGCTCATGGCCAGCCCTCTTCCCAGCAATTCAAGGGACAGATGGAGGATATCTCCCTTGGTGGCCTTTCTCTGTTGCTTCGGATCTCGAAGAAAAAAAATGCGCGACTGTTTCTGGGAAGAGGCATCATCTCTTTTCTGCCCATGGGCGAAAAGGAGGTGCAAGAGCGCAAAGGGGTGATTGTCGGGGTTACCTTGGTGGATTATGTGGAAAAAGATTATCTCGTGCATGTGCAATTTGATGAGCCAATAGGTGAGGCGGATCTCAAAACCACTCTTTTGCAGTGGCGCAAGTAAAATGCTGCCAGCGCCGGGCATGGATGCCCCCGTGTCTCCTGAGCCCGGGCCGGAGTCTCGATTTTGCCTCACTTGCCTGGCGAAAGGGCGACCGTCAGTCAGGGATGCATCGTTCTCCATTGGAGATCTGACCCTGTCGCCCCCGTTGGCGCTGGCTCCCATGGTCGGCCTGTCCCATTCGGCGCTGCGCACTTTGGCGCTGGAGCTGGGGGGGGTCGGTCTGCTTTTTACCGAGATGCTGTCAGTGGGCCGGCTTCCTCAGGAGAATGCCGACGTCTCGCCTTTTCTCCTGCGTTACCCCGAAGAACAGCCGCTTTTTTACCAGCTTTTTGTGAGTCCCGGCCAGGATGTAGTCCCTGCCGTTGAACGTCTGCACCAGCTTGGCGCCCAGGGGGTTGATCTGAATCTGGGCTGTCCGGCCCCGAATCTGCGCAAACAGGGGGCGGGTTGCGCCCTGACCAATGATCGTCAGCAGGTGCGCCATACTGTTGCCATGCTGAGGGCGGCAACCAGTCTGCCCTTGAGCGCCAAGATCCGTCTGGGCGCCACTTTGGATGAAGAAGAATTGGTTGATTTCTGCCGGATGCTGGAGGGTGAAGGGGTTGATCTGCTTTCCGTCCATGGGCGTCTGCACCAGGAAAAATTCTGCCGGCGGCCGCGCTGGGACTGGATCGGCAAGGTTAAATCTGCCGTAAACATTCCGGTGCTGGCCAATGGCGGCATCTTCAGTGTTGACGATGCCAGAAAATGTCTGGAGGTCTCCGGGGCGGATGGCCTGATGCTGGGCCGGGGCGCGGTCTGTCGGCCCTGGTTGTTTGCCGAGATTGCCCGGGAGATTTATGGGGTGTCATGCCCCCCGACCAGTTTGAGTCTTGCCGATATCTATTTCCGCTTTGTCCAGCTCCTGGAGCGGTTTCGTCCGGAACGGCGTCTGGGACGTTTGAAGCAATTTACCCATTATTATGGGCAGAACTTTACCTTCGGCCATCATCTGGCCATTGCTGTGCAGACCAGCCGTTCTGTTGAGCAGGCCTCGGAGCGTGCCCACCAATTTTTTTCCCGTAATCAATAAATCACAGGTCCTGTAAATGTAAAAACGGGCTGCCGATCTTTCGGCAGCCCGTTTTTTTATCCTTTCAAAAAGGAGCTGGCTATAAATGAGGACAACGAGGCAAAGGATAGAAACGCCACGTTTTGCTTTTGATTATCCCCGGTATGACTCATGGCTTGCAGGAGATATGGCAGACCCCGGTTGGGGTTTCTTTGGCCAAGGGGAAATACTTTTTCTTGAAGCGCAGGGCCACATGAACCAGGGCCAGGAGCACCGGCACCTCGACCAGCGGTCCGATCACCGCGGCGAAGGCCTGGCCGGAGTCGATGCCGAAGACGGCGATGGCCACGGCAATGGCCAGCTCGAAGTTATTGGAGGCGGCGGTGAAGGAAAGGGTGGCCGACTGCTCATAGGTGGCCCCGGCCTTCATGGACAGGAAGAAGGAGACCAGAAACATCATCAGGAAATAGATGGTAAGCGGGATGGCGATGCGGAGCACGTCGAGAGGTAGCTGGACGATGTATTCGCCCTTGAGGGAGAACATGACCATGATGGTGAAGAACAGAAAGATCAGGGTGAAGGGGCTGATCCGCGGGATCAGTTTTTCCTGGTACCAGGCCTCGCCTTTGAGCTTCACCCCAATCAACCGGGTCAGTATCCCGGCGATGAAGGGAATACCGAGATAGATGAAGACCGACTCGGCGATCTGGCCCATGGAGATATCAACCACCGCGCCTTCAATATGCAACCAGCCGGGAACGATGGTGATGAAGAGCCAGGCATAGAAGGAGAAGAAGAGCACCTGAAAGATGGAGTTGAAGGCGACCAGCCCCGCGCAGTATTCGCGGTCGCCGTCGGCCAGGTCGTTCCAGACAATGACCATGGCGATGCAGCGGGCCAGGCCGATGAGGATCAATCCCACCATGTATTCGTGGTGGCTGGAGAGAAAGGCCACTGCCAGACCGAACATGAGGATGGGGCCGATGATCCAGTTCTGGACGAGCGAGAGCAGAAGCACCCTGCCATTGCGGAACACCTCGTGCAGCTTTTCATAGCGCACCTTGGCCAGCGGCGGATACATCATGAGGATCAGGCCGATGGCGATGGGGATATTGGTGGTCCCCACCTGGAAGGAGTTGATGATATCGCGAATGGAGGGATAGAGATACCCCCCGGCCACGCCGATAAACATGGCCAGGAAGATCCACAGGGTGAGAAAGCGGTCGAGGAAGCTCAATTTCTTTCCGGAATCCGGCATGGTGGTTCTCCTTGGGAGATTAGTTGATAGTTCTGGACAGTTCATTTTTGTCTTGAATTGCTTTCAAATAAAGGGCCGGGTGATAAAATAAAGCCCCAGCCCGGCGACCAACACCCCGGCTCCCCGTTTGAACCATCCCCCGGCCCGTTGCATGGCGCTGTTTTCAATCAACTTCCTGATCAGGGCGGTGGAGCTGCCGGCCACGGCAATGGGCAGGCAATGACCAGCCGCGAACAGGGTGATCAGTAGCAGGCCGGTGACGATCTTTTCCTGGACGGTGATGATGGCGAGCAGCGGCGCGATGAAGCCGAAGGTGCAAGAGCCGGACAGGATGCCGTAGGCCAGCCCGAGGATAAAGGCGCCGCCCACCCCTTTGATCCGAAGTTTGGCCAGAAGCCCGCCGCCGGGCAGGGAGCATTTGTTCGTCGCCCCCAGCATGTCAAAGGCTACCCAGATCAGCAGCAGGCCCACCGGGATGGTCCAGTACGGCCCCACATCTCCCAGCATCCGACCAAGCAGGGCGCAGAGCAACCCGATCATGGCGATGGTCAGGAAGAGCCCCAGGCTGAAGAGGATGGCGAACACGGCTGCCTTCCTGCCTTCAACTATCTTCTGCTGGCCTCCCACATAGGCGATAATGAGCGGGATGGAGGCGAGATGACAGGGGCTGAACAGGATGCTGACCATCCCCCAGAGAAAGCTGCCCACAAGTGCCAGGCCGATGGAGCCCGTCATCCAGCCGTTGACCAGGAGAAAGAGCTGGTCAAGCATCTTATTTCTTCTCCAGCATGGTTTCGAGACGGTCAATAATGGCCTTTTTTTCGAGAAAACCGCTATGGCGGTACACTTCCTTGCCGCTCCGGTCAAAAAAGATGGCTATGTTCCCTTTAAGTGTTGAAACTGCCCCAGAGAAATGGCGAGCAAAGACTCTGGTGAAATTTGGGGATGTTGCTCAAGAGAACGCCGCCACCCCAGATAATTCGACAGATACTTTGTGGCTACACCATGAAAGCG
>CAISPV010000065.1 GCA_903887485.1 uncultured Desulfobulbaceae bacterium
CGACAGGATGGCGCTGTATGGGCTGGCCAGATGCATGACGTTCAGCGCTCCCAATTGTGGATAGATGGAAAGGAGCGCCGCCGGGATGATGGCGAAATATTTGGCAATATCATTCGATATGCTGAAGGTGGTCAGGTTGCCGCGGGTCATGAGGATCTGTTTGCCGATCTCGACGATATCGAGCAGCTTGGTCGGGTTGCTGTCAAGATCGATGATGTTGGCCGCCTCGCGGGCCGGCTGGGTGCCGGTATTCATGGCTACCGCCACGTCGGCCTGGGCCAGGGCCGGGGCATCGTTGGTGCCGTCACCGGTCATGGCCACCATGAAACCGGCATCCTGATAATCCTTGATCATGCGCAGCTTGTCCTCCGGTTTGGCCTGGGCCAGGAAGTCATCGACCTGGGCCTCGGCGGCGATGGCGGCGGCAGTAAGCGGGTTGTCGCCGGTGATCATTATCGTCTTGATCCCCATGCTGCGGAGTTGCTGAAAGCGCTCCTGGAGGCCGCTCTTGACAATGTCCTTGAGGTTGATGACCCCTAAGACCTCAACCCCACGGCAGACCACAAGCGGCGTCGCTCCGGCGTGGGCGATGGCATTGACCCGCTCTTCCAGGTCTTTGGGCACAACGCCGCCCTGCTTATTGACAAAGGCGGCGATGGAGTCGGCGGCCCCTTTGCGGTACATGATGCCATCAATATCGACCCCGGAGAGTCGGGTATCGGCGCTGAAGGAGATCGCCGTTGCACTCACAGGCAGCGCTTCCGGCAGCAAACCATGATTCTGCTTGGCAAGCGCCACCACGCTCCGCCCCTCCGGTGTTTCATCGCTAAGCGAGGCCGTCAGGGCCGCCTGCGCCAGCTCCAGTTCCGAATGGCCGCCCACCGGCACAAAGGCGACCGCCTCTCGGTTGCCGTAGGTGATGGTGCCGGTCTTATCAAGTAGCAGCACGTTGACGTCGCCTGCGGCCTCGATGGCCCGACCGGAGAGGGCGATGACGTTCTTTTGAAAGAGTCGATCCATGCCGGCAATGCCGATGGCGGGCAGGAGAGCGGCGATGGTGGTGGGGGCAAGGCAGACGAAGAGCGCCACCAGGATGGTCAGTGACACCGGGCTGCCTTGTCCTGCGGCGGCGACGCTATAGATGGAAAGCGGGCTGATGTTGGCGCAGACCAGCAGAAAGACCAGGGTCAGAGCGATCAGCAGCACCTCAAGTGCCACCTCATTGGGGGTCTTGCGGCGTTTGGCCCCTTCAATCAAGGAGATCATGCGGTCAATAAAGGTCTCGCCAGGGTTGGCGGTGATCTGGACAATTATTGAATTAGCGATAACCGTGGTGCCCCCGGTGACCGCACTTCGATCTCCACCCGATTCGCGCACCACCGGGGCTGACTCGCCGGTCACCGCTGCCTCGTTGACCAAGGCGGCGCCGGCGACAACATCGCCGTCACCAGCGATCAGGTCGTTTGCCTCTACCAGAATATAGTCGCCCTTGCGGAGTTGGTCGGCGCCGACTGAGGTCTGGCTGCTTGTGAAATCAGGGGTTTTGAGCAACTTGGCGGTGACGTCGGTGCGCGATTTGCGTAAAGAGGCGGCCCGAGCCTTGCCGCGCCCTTCGGCCAGGGCCTCGGCGAAGGTGGAGAAAAGGACCGTCAACCAGAGCCAGATCGAGACGGCACCGGTGAACCAGACCGGCTCGCGGTTAGCGCCGGTAAGCGAGAGGATGAAGGTCACCAGGGTGATGCAACTGGCGATCTCAACGGCAAACATGACCGGGTTGCGCCACAGGGAGCGCGGGTCGAGTTTTTTGAGGGCGTCGAGCAGGGCGCCCGCCATCAGTTCTTTATCGAAGGCTGATTTTGGTTGTGGGATATGTGTCGACATGGCTTTAGTTACCTCCAAGCATGGTCAGGTGTTCAACGATCGGTCCCAAGGCAAGGGCCGGGAAAAAGGTCAGGGCGCCGACGATGAGAATGACCAGGGTCAACCAGAGGGCGAATGGCGCCTTGTCGGTGGGCAGGGTGCCGAGGCTGGGCGGCACGTACTTCTTGGCAGCCAAGGAACCGGCCATGGCGAGGATGGCAACCGCCGGCACGTAGCGCCCGATCAGCATGGCTAAGGAACCAAGGATATTATAGAAGTTGACGTTGGCGTTCAGACCCGCAAAGGCGCTGCCGTTGTTGTTGGCCATGGAGGCTATGGCGTAAAGCACCTCGGAGAGGCCGTGGGCACCGGGATTGGCCATGGATGACACGGCCGAGGGGGTGATCATGGCGATTCCCGAGAGAATCAATACCACAATCCCGGCGCTGAGGATGGTGATGATCGACACCCACATCTCCCGCACCTCGATCTTCTTGCCCAGGTACTCAGGTGTCCGGCCGATCATCAGGCCGGAGACGAAGACGGCGATAATGGCAAAGGCCAGCATGGTGTAGAGACCGGAACCGACTCCGCCAAAGACGATCTCGCCCAGCAGGATGAGCGACAGGGGAACCAGGCCGCCGATGGGGGTGAGCGAGTCGTGCATGGCGGCGACCGCCCCGCAAGAGGTGCCGGTGGTGGCCACTTCAAAGAGGCTGGTACCGGCCAGGCCGAAGCGGACCTCCTTGCCTTCCATATTGCCGCCCATGATCCCGAGCTGGGTGAGTTGCGGGGTGGAGCTGGTCTCGGCCCATTGCAGGACGACAAAGGAGACCACGAAGAGCAGGAGCATGACCGCCAGCAGCGTCCAGCCCTGGCGGGTATTGCCGACCATGATGCCGAAGGTGTAGGTGAGGCCGGCCGGGATCAGCAGGATGAGCAGGATCTCCAGCAGATGGGAGAGCGGGGTCGGGTTCTCATAAGGGTGGGCCGAGTTGGCGTTGAAGAAACCGCCACCGTTGGTGCCCAGCTCCTTGATTGCCTCCTGGGAGGCGACCGGTCCCATGGGGATGGTGACCTCGCTGACGATTATCTTATCGGTCATTGGCTTGCCGGTTGCATCCAGACGCGCCTTGCCAGTGTCGTCCACCTGCGCCTTATCGTAGCTGGTGGCCTGCACCAAGGGCACGGTCCGGTAGGGGCTGAAGTTCTGGATTACACCCTGAGAGACGAGGACCAGTGCGGCAACCAGCGCCATCGGCAGCAGGATGTAGAGGGTGCCACGACTCATGTCGACCCAGAAGTTGCCGATAAGCGAGGTCTTGCGCCGGACAAAGCCACGGATCAGGGCAATGACAATGGCCATGCCGGTGGCGGCGGAGACAAAGTTGTGCACCGTGAGCCCTGCCATCTGGGTGAGGTAGCTTGCTGCCGTCTCGCCGCTGTAGGCCTGCCAGTTGGTGTTGGTGGTGAAACTGATGGCGGTGTTAAGCGCCAGTTGCCAGGAAAAGGCCGGCAGCCCCTGCGGGTTCATGGGCAGCAGATGCTGCAGGAGCAATATGGCGAAGAGTGCCGCGAAGCCCACAAGATTGAAGAGGAGCATGGAGACGGCGTAGCGCTGCCAGCCCATCTCCTCATCCTTATTCACTCCGCAGATCCGGTAGAGCAGGTTCTCGCAGGGGCCAAGAAGGGGTGAGAGAAAGGTCCGCTCGCCTTGATAAACCTTAGCCATGAAGGTACCGACCGGTTTGACCAGGAGGAGCAGCACTGCGAAAAAGAAGAGTGTTTGCTGCCAATCGTAGGTGTTCATCATGGGGAGGCCTCCGTTGTAGTGTTCATAATCAAATCCGTCCTGTGTGATTTTTTTCTGATACCCCTGGGATGCGGGATTTTTCTTTCGTTTGCATATTTAGCATCTTTGATATAAAGATGGGGTCAAAACGCAAGGCGAAGGTATCAAGAAATCATCAAGATCGGGGCTTGCAGTCGCTGACCGCAGCTCTGTTGCAGGGGAAAAAGCAGGCGGGAACGTGTTTGGCAACACATCACGACGTCAGCAATTATTTTGGGAATGACGTAATCTACCGTGTCGCTCTGGACGTACTGTTTTTTTGGACAGCCTCCTGGAACGTAGCAAGGATCTCATCACATTGAGCCGCAATTTTACGTTTTCTGCCAAGCGAGAGTTCTAGTGATTTGATGTTGCTGTTTTGTCTGGACAGTTTGATCACCTTGGCGGTCACTTCATTAAATTCGGAAAATGCCGCTTTCGCCTGCAATAAGAGTCCCTTACTCTCATCACCAACGATTTCGGCAAGTCCATCAAGAGATTTTACAGCCTCGTTTTCCTCTGCTTTTATCTGCGTCTCGATTTGGTCCATTTTCTCATCGCTTGCCTCGGCTATGTGGGAACTGTGCAGATTGTACATTTTGAGACCTGCGGTAATGGCGCGGAAAGCAAGATCGGTTATTCGGCCTTCGTTTCGAGTCCCTGCATAAGAGTGCATGAGCTCTTCAAGGGCATGTTCAAATTGCTGCATCGTTTCGTCGCCTTTTTCTCGAGAAAGGCTTGCCGCCTTGAGATTCGTGTTTTGGACCGCAAGCTCCAAAATGACTTGATCGAGCTTGCGGAGTTCCATCCAACAGGTGTTAAATTCACTATCAAGTTTCTTCTCATCTTGCATGGGGGCTGCATCGATGAGAGAGCGAAGGTGCGTCAAGTTTTGTTCAACTGCTGCCGAGGCAGCGAGCGACTGGTCGGCAAATTCCTGGGACTCCTCATCCGTTATGGCCATGACTGCATTTTTCTCCATTTCCACAGATTTCAGGAGATTAATGCGCATTTGCGACACGATTGCACTTTTCTTCACGAAATTTTTGTAGGTGTTCTCCATGTGTGCAGGAGATATATAATATTTCGAAATAACAGCGAAAAGTAATAATCCCAGGGCAATTCCGATACCCCATAAAATAGCACTTCGATCCTTATCTTTGGGAAACTGCATGTCTATCTCCTTCATTGTTTGAATTTAAGATGCGGGTGAGTAATCCATACTTGTCAGTATATATCAGTTGCAGCGGTATAACCATTTTCCATGTATTATTTTTTTGTCCTTCAGGTAAATATCTCGAATTTACAGGACCTTCTCTTGTTTAATTTTTGCAGAATTAAATATGGTTGAAACAGCCCCAGGCATTGTAGCCTTGATGTTGCCAGATCTGATAAGCACATCGCGCATTGTTGTTGGGATCAGAGAGTTCTGTCTTGGAAACGTGGCACTCCCGCCAGTTACGTTCATTGATCTGAAAGAGTCCGACGTCTATTGATCCATCCCGATTCACATTCTCGGCTGTTGCGGAAAGAGAAGATTCACAGCTTGCGATCTGAAGCATCGTGGAAATTGTCTTTGCCGGGAAGCCTGCTCTTTCTAAAACTTGTCTGACTTTGGATTCCGACAGAAAGGGGCCTTTAACCTTGCCATAATTGTTTGGCCTGACATTATCTTTTGCCGAGAGGCTCCTGGATGGACGGTGGTGAGAGATATCCGCTTTTTGGGTAGTTCTATTGTTAGGTACGTTCGGCTCAGGTAATATTTTCCTACGTATGGCCTGGTAGGAATTTTGTCCGGAGAGCGCTGTTGTATCAAGAAATGTATCAAGAGCAACTCCGGTCATGTTTGGAAGAGGCGAAGCGAGACCTTCCCGAAAACTGGAGGACATGACATGAGAATCAATGGATGCTTGACACGTTGGAGTATACACCGACAAGAAAACAGCCAGAGTTAACAAGACACCAGCCGATTTTCTGTTGCAGGGAAAAACCATTTATTCGACTCCTGTAAACTTTTGATGATGTTAAACCCAATCTTGCCCGGTATGGCTGTGTTGTCATACCGGTTATGTTTCAGACTTCCTTGTTTATATCAGGTACTGCATAAAGATAGGGTCAAAACATCTGGCAAAGTTGTCACAAAAGTATCAAGATGGAGAAAATTGTTTGGTTTTCTGTTATTGGAAACGGTGGGTGGCTCGAAATCATTGGTATTCAGGCACCATTTGACTGTATGTTTGCCGCTTCAGGCAGCCTGCAGGTGGATGGGGAGACCGTCCTTGACCTGCAGAATCTTCTGGGTCTGCTCGACCAGGCCAAGGGCCGTTTTATCCCCCTGGAAGACGGCTCATTCCTAGCCTTGACCAAGGCCCTGCAAAAACGTCTGGAGGAATTTCGCACCTATTCATACAAGGGGCAAGAGCTTGCCTTGCGCATTGCCCTCGCCAAGAGATAAGCCTTCTCGCTTTTCTTTTGCGTTCCCCACTTCCTTTGTTTATAAATAGATACGGTTCATTTTTTTGAACACCCAACCCTATCAGCGTCCCAAGGCATCCCCCATGCTCATATTCTACAATCTTATCCAGCTCATCTTCCTGATCCTCAGCCTGCCCTTGCTGCTGGCAATGGTTTTGCTGACGCCCAGGTATCGTCTGCGGACCTGGCAACGTCTGGGGTTCGGCCTCAGGACACTGGTTAAGGGCAAGAAAAAGGGCGCGCGCCAGACCATCTGGATCCATGGACTCTCCGTTGGCGAAGTAACCTCGGCCCTACCGCTCGTCTCCGGCATCCGCCACCGGTTTCCCGGCACCTTCCTGGTCTTTTCCGCTTCAACCCGTTCCGGTTCACAGGTCGCAGAACGGGTGATGGCCGACCACATTGATCTTCTGATCCCCTTTCCTTTCGATATCCTGCCGGTGACCGCCTTTTTCGTCAGGCTCATCAGGCCTGATCTTTTTATTCTGGTGGAAACGGATTTCTGGCCCAATTTCCTGACCTGTCTGCACCGCCACAAGATTCCGGCCATGCTGGTCAATGGCCGGATTTCTCACCAGTCCATGGCCTCCTATCGCCGTTTCTCCTTTTTCTTTCAGCCGCTCTTTTGCACCTTTCGCCACCTCTGCATGCAGACCGAGACCGACCGGGTCAACATGATTGACTTAGGCGTACCGGATGATCGGGTCCACACCCTGGGAAACCTCAAATTCGACACCCCGCTCATCACGGGCAGTTTACAACCGCAAGCGGCACAAGCGGCACCGATTGCCATGCCGGACGACAGCCTCCTGCTGATTGCCGGTTCGACCCACAAAGGTGAAGAGGAGATCATCCTTTCCGTCTTTGTTCGGCTCAGAGCGGCATACCCCCAACTTTTTCTGATTATCGCCCCCAGAGATATCAGCAGGGGCAAAGAGATTCAGGAACTGGCTGCGGCCAGGGGCATCACCGGCGTCTGCCGCTCCAAGGGAAAACAGAGCAGCCAGAGGCTTCTCATCCTCGACACCATTGGCGAGCTGGCCAACTGTTACCGTTTCGCCGACATTGCCTTTATCGGCGGCAGCCTGCCGCCACTCGGTGGACACAATCCCATTGAGCCCGCGGCCATGGGGGCCCCGGTGCTCTTTGGCCCGCACATGGAGGACTTCGCCGAGATCAGCCAGGATCTCCTGACCGCCGGCGGGGCCCAAAGGGTTGGTGGCGAAGAGTCCCTGTTTCAGGCTGCCGGCACCTGGCTTGCCGATGCCCGGCTGCGAAAAAAGGCCGGACTGGCCGCCCTTGGATGCGTGGAAAAACAGCAAGGGGTTATTGAGCGCCATCTGCAACTGATCCAGACTCTGCTGTGAAGAGGCTCACCACCTTCCTTTCCACCCACCTCCTGCTGGTTGTCACCTTTTCCTTCGCACTCGGCATCTGTTGTGCCCTGCCTTTTCACTTCACGCCAAGCTGGATCCTTCTCCCGCCCCTGCTTGCCGGCGGCTGCGTCTTGTTCACGCACCGGTACAGGCAGCCCCAGGCCACGCTTGTTCTGCTCCTGCCCTTTATCGCCAGCCTCGGTTTTGTCCACGGCCTCCTTGCCAACCGGGAGCCGCCGGCACCCGACCATATCGTCCATCTGGTCGGCCAAGAACAGGAGGCGGTCCTGCTCTGCACCCTGGACCGGCTACCTGGTTTTAATGGCGAGAATAGCACCCTGGTTGTCGCTGCCCACTCCCTGCGGCTGAAAGAAAGCGCGGAATTCATCGCCGCCCGCGGTCTGGTGCAACTCAAACTCAAGTCCCCGTGGCCAAAGGAGTTGATGCCGGGCGACCAACTCGTCATCCGCGCCAGACTGGACCATCCGCATACCTTTCATAATCCCGGCAGTTTTGACTATCCCACCTTTCTGGCCCGGCAAAATATCTGGATAACGGGCAGGATCAGCTCGCCCCTGCATATCTATCGTCTGGAACAGCACCCCACTTTCTGGCACCAGACGCGTTACCTGCCGGAGCAGATCCGCACCCGCATCAGCACCTTTATTGAGCAGATGGTGGCGCCTGAGATCAGCAGTGTCTATAAGGCCCTGCTGATCGGTGACGCCACAGGGATCAGCCAGGAGATCCTGGAGGCGTTCAAGGGCTCGGGGGCCATGCATATCCTTTCCATCTCCGGGGCCCACCTGTCGATCCTGGCCACCTTTCTGTTCTTCACCCTGTACTGGCTGCTGCGCCGGTCTGAATATCTGATCCTCCGCTATCCGGTAAAGAAGATCGCCGCCGGACTCTGCCTGCTGCCACTCACCATTTACACCCTGCTGGCCGGGGCCAATACCCCGGTCGTCCGCTCCATGATTATGGTGACCGTGTTTATGGCCGCCCTCTGCGCCGACAAAAGAAAATCCCTGTTTGTCTCCATGGCCCTTGCCGCCCTGCTTATCCTCATCTGGGACCCGAACAGTCTTTTTACCGCCTCTTTTCAACTCTCCTTTATGGCGGTCGCCTCGATTGCGGTGGTCGCCCCGCTTATTGAGCGACTTAGGGTAACAGTAAAAAAAGAGGAACCTCTTGGTACCAGGCTAAAAAGTCGCCTTCTCCATTTCACCATGGCGGCCCTGATCGTATCCCTGGCCGCCACCATTGGCACCGCCCCCCTGCTTCTTGCTTATTTTAACCGGATCTCGGTGGTGGCCCCCGCGGCCAACCTGCTGGTGGAACCCCTGATCTGCTTGTGGAGCCTGACGCTTGGTTTTATTGCCTGCCCGCTCATTTTTATCATGCCCGCAGCCGCCGCTCTGCTCCTGCATCTTGGTGCTACCGGCCTGATTTTCTCGCTGAAAATGGCAACTTTTTTCAACAATCTCCCCTTCTCCACCCTCTGGCTGCCGACACCGTCGCCAGCTCTCATCGTCCTCTATTATTCAGCCATTCTTATCGGTATCTCCGGGATTCTCGTCAGCAAGACCGCCAGGATTATCGGTGCCGGCTTCTGGTCCCTGATTCTTTTGCTCTTTATCTACCCGCCTGCTGAACTGCTGAAAGGCCGGATCACGACCAGTGAGATCACCTTTCTCGATGTGGGCCAGGGCAGTGCCACCTTCCTTCAACTGCCAACTGGCAAACGAGTGCTCATCGATGGTGGAGGCGGTATGGCATCTCCCGGCTTTAATGTGGGCGAGAACATCATCGCCCCCTTCCTTTGGCAGAGGGGAATAAAACAACTGGATGCCATCATTGTCACCCACCCCGATTCGGATCATTACAACGGCATCCCCTTTCTGCTGCAACGTTTCCGGCCAAAGGTCCTCTGGGTCAACGACCGCAGCGGACATGAAAACGCCTGGCGGCAGATGCTGGCGCTGGCCGACAAACTCCCTGTCGAGATCAAGATCCCGCAACAAGGTGAAGAACTGATCAGGGGTGGTGAGGCAGAGATCGTCCACCTGGGAATCCCAGGGGAATCGAGTGGGGCCAGATCAAATGACCAAAGCCTTGTCCTTCGCTTTGCCCATAACAACCTTTCCTGCCTCTTTGCCGGGGACATCAGTTCCAATATGGAATCGCAACTGGTCGAGGAAAAGACCCCTCTCCCATCGACCCTCCTGCTCTCCCCGCACCATGGCTCATCGACATCCAACTCCGAACTCTTCCTCAAGGCTGTCAGCCCGAAGACTATAGTGGTCTCGGCAGGACGTTTCCGCCCCGACAATTTCCCCGCGCCTGAGGTGCGGCAACGGTGCAATGAACTGGGGATCAAGATGCTGATCACCGCCGAAGAGGGGGCCATCACCGTTACCAACGAGGGCGTCATTTTCCCCGGCAAGGGTAAATTCTATTGACCAAGCCGCCGTTTTCCATTTAGATAGCTCGCAACCTCTCAACTTCAATACCCAATCAACATTATTCAACATTGGAAAAAATCATGGCCTCAAAAACAAAGAAAGCAAAAGTAAGCGCGGCGCTGGTGGCGGAAAAATCAGAAGAAGCAATGATTGCGGGGATTCTGGAAGGCAGTCCGGATGGGATCGGCGTGGTGGTGGTCCGGCTTGAATGCGGTTGCCGGAAGATGGCGGCAGTGGCCAAAGACGGGGAACCGGCCTCCAAGGTTATTATCTACCGGGATCTGGCTGAAAGCATCTGTGACAAATGCAAGGCGGATAATGGCGATTTCATGCGGGTAACCGAGACCTTCATTCACTGGGTAGAACCCGAGCCAACGGACGCGGAAAAAAAGATGATCTCGGACAAGGTACTGGGCACCACTCCCAGCGCCAACTGATGACGAACTGTTGCCTGCCGCAACACGCGCCATGGACGGCCTGCGGATTCTTGCTGTTCGTGCTGCTTCTTGCCGGGTGCGCCGCCCCCAACGCAAAACAGCCGGAAACGAGGATCTGCCGGGAACCGGTGCAGGGTGCCGAATACGAAGATACGGCAAGTGACCGGCCCAAACCCTCATGCGTCCAGCCGGAAAAAGAGTCTCGGGACACCATGCCGGTTCCTGTTGCCGCCAGTCCTGCCGGAAAATGCCGTTCAACCCAAGAGTGCTATCACCTGCAGCGGGCAGCTTCTCAGAAGAAAAAGAAAAAAGGCGGGCGTTGTGAACCCCAGAGCCTGCCCTTTGCCCGTTGCCGCAGTGGCATCAGCAGTTGCGGCCTGGGATGGAACAATGGCCCCTTGACCTGGTTTGCCTGTGAGAAGCAGCACAACAACACCTCTCTTATCCCCAGCGCCGGCAGCATTCTCATCCTTGGCGCCAACAAGCGCAATCACATGCCCACTGGTCATGTGGCCTATGTGGAGAAGGTTATCGCCGAAAAGGGGCCGAAGTATCGGCTCATCTTCAGCCACACCAATTATGATCGTAAATGCAGCCTGGAAACAAATATTGAGGCCGAGTATAACAGCTCCACCAAAACCCTGGATATCCTCACCGGCGCCTGGAAAGAGTGGGGGAAAAGACTGCCGGTTGCCGGATTTATTCTTAAGTAAAACACACACAGATCAAGGATGGCCAGTGCCGTTTGCTCCGGAAAGGGGTTATGAGCGTCCCACTTCAGTACAAGGCCAGAATAATATTATCCCTCACCGCAAAAGTGATCCCTATTATGAAGAACAAGGTTAAAGGGTTAAAATGGACGACGAGTGGTTTTCTGGCACATTTGAAGTGGTTCGACGAACATATGCAGGATAGGGCCTTGGCGTTTATTATTGGTGCTGGCGCATCCCGGCCTTCTCGTATCAAGACCGGAGCCGAATTGGTGACACAGTGGCTTAAGGAACTACACCACCGTGAAGATCATGCCAAGCAAGAGCTACAAACGTGGGCCACTGAGGATAACTTAGGGATTAAGGATTTTGAGTTTCCCCGTGCAGCCGAATTTTACCCACAGATCTTTGAACGCCGTTTTAGTCATGACCGCGAGGAAGGATATGCCTTTCTTGAAAGCATGATGGAAGGCAAAGAGCCCAGCCTCGGCTATTCCATTCTTGCTGAAATTTTATCGAACACCCGACATAAGGTGGTTGTAACAACCAATTTCGACAATCTTGTGGCCGATGCGCTTGCCATTCATGCTCATGTACATCCTCTGATATGCGGCCATGAATCCTTGGCCGGTTTCATACGCCCCAGTATGCGGCGGCCATTGATAGCAAAAATCCATCGCGATCTTTTTCTGGAGCCTAAAAATCATACGGATGAAGTGCAGTGTCTCGATACAGACTGGGCACACGCTTTGACTCGTCTTTTTGAGCATTACACGCCGGTGGTGATCGGATACGGTGGAAACGATGGCAGCTTGATGGGCTTTTTGGAAAACGCCTCAATAAGAGGTGGGTTGTGGTGGTGTTACCGTGCGAACGGAGAACCACCGCAACGGGTGAAAGATCTGGTTGCCAAGAAAAATTGGAAATTGGTGCCGATTATCGGTTTTGATGAGTTTATGCTGGAACTTGGTAATAACCTTATTAGTACATTTGATATCACCACTATCGCCAGTCGGATAGAAGAACTGGGACAGAAACGGGCAAAGCGCTACCGGGATGAGACCGAAAAAGTACAGGAGCAGATTAACAGGCCTGAAGCAACAAAACAGGAAGGGATTCAGGCAGTCCGTTTAGCAATGCAATCAGCCACGGAACAACCACAGGACTGGTGGGGATGGGAGTTAAAAGCCAGGGCTGAAGCCGATCCTGCCAAACGTGAACTAATTTACCATGATGGACTGCAACATTTTGAGCAATCAGCAGAGCTTACCGGCAACTTTGCTAATTTCATGAGAGTCATCCGTAAGGATCACGACGAGGCAGAACGGCTATACCGGCGGGCGCTGGAACTTGATCCCAATCATACCAACATTACCGGCAACTTTGCTAATTTCATGACAGTCATCCGCAAGGATCACAACGAGGCTGAACGGCTATACCGGCGGGCGCTGGAGCTTGATCCCAATGATGCCAACATTACCGGCAATTTTGCCAGTTTCATGACAGACATCCACAAGGATCACGACGAGACTGAACGGCTATACCGGCGGGCGCTGGAGCTTGATCCCAATGATGCCAACATTACCGCCAACTTTGCCGGATTTTTACTTGGTTGCGGTCGTTGGAATGAGGCTCGGGAATATGCGAATACAGCAGCAAACATTGAACAAACAAAAGAGAGCCAGACATTTGCAGAGATTGAGTTTTATCGGGCTCTCCTTGCCGTGCAACATTCCCAATCACCAGATACTTATTTAAAATCGCTCAAGTCATTGTTGTGCTCGGATTTTGTTCGCAATAGCTGGTCTTTTGACGCCCATTTGGCTGCTGTTGCGGCATACCTTGATCACGATCAGCGCATATTCTACCGCAAACTTGCGGATGCCATTCTGGACGACGCCAAGTTAGCCGACCTTGAGCTGTTGCCTGAGTGGCAGGCAATCAAAGCACTTCCTGATATTTAAAATTGGCTATGTTCCCTTTAAGTGTTGAAACTGCCCCAGAGAAATGGCGAGCAAAGACTCTGGTGAAATTTGGGGATGTTGCTCAAGAGAACGCCGCCACCCCAGATAATTCGACAGATACTTTGTGGCTACACCATGAAAGCG
>CAISPV010000066.1 GCA_903887485.1 uncultured Desulfobulbaceae bacterium
CTGAAGTTTGGAGTTTCATAATTGTTGTCGTTATCATAGTGGTGGCAGATCAACTTGTTTTTCAGTGCTCTTTGACATCATATTTTGCTGCCTTCCATCCTTGAGAGCTGTTTTTGGCGGCGCTTGAGTCTGAAAATCCGGTTGGAATTTTCGACATGTTGGGTTCCACCAGTCCCGAACCCGAACATTACCTAAAATGGTTTGCAATCCCAAACGAACCCGACCGGCAGTAACCTGATTTTTCTTTCGCCAAGGGGTCAAACACAGCATGTGTTCAACCTGGTCACCACAATAGGTGGCAAGCAACTGAGGTAGAGCATAGGCAATCGATAGAATCTGTGTCCAGCGATGCAGAACTTGCCGGGACTGCTGCCAAGTCTCGCGCCATCCCCATCTGTTTTTCATCTGGTTAAACAGATCCTCGATTGACCATCGTCGTGCATAATAGCTGAAGATTTCTTCAGCACTCAATCCATGGCAGGTGGACAGGATGAGGCGCTGCTGGCTGAGCCCGCCGTTTTCATCCTCAAATTGCATCCATACGGCCCGGACCTTATGCCCTTGCATGAATTTGGCCAGACAAAGGGCACTGCGATAGCGTACCCATTGCTTTTTACCGTACAGGAAGACCTGTTTGCGATATTCCGGCAAGGCGGCAACAACTTCAGGAGTGAATTTGTCACCGTATTTTCTGCGCCGCCCCAGCCTGCCAACAAGCAGGGCAGGTATTCCATACAGGGCGGTATCTCTCCGCACCTGGCCGATGGCATGAAAACCATGTTCCAGCACTTGGCTGAGATATGGCCACTTCATATACCAACTGTCCACCAGGGTGAAGACGCGCTTCTGTTCAGAAAAAACCGGAGCTATAACCCTGAGCAAGGTGCTTGCTGCATCCAATTTGCTCTTGTTTCCCTCAGCTCGCATCAACCTGGAGAGCAAGGGAATAGCAGAGTATTTTTTGTCAGCACCGATAGACAGCGCCATACTCACCCAGCACTGGCCCCTGGCATACTGGGGACGATTCGTCTTGTTACAATGCTGGTGGTAGATGCCACTACCGGGTGCTTTTTTGGAGCACCGGTAGATGAAGGTATCATCAAAGATCAAAAACCAGATGGATTGCGAGAAAAGCTTTACAACCATCCTGGCCATCTGCACACCCAGGGCAACCCAGGACCACTTTCCTTCCTGGAGCCACTTGTAATACGCATTCCAGCTGCGGACTGGATTGATGGCCAACCAGGCCTCGGTAACAAATCCTGCCTGGGTCAACATCGCTCCGATCAGCAATTCGATAAATGTTGGAACAGATCGAATTGGTAGTACCCGCACCAAGAATGTGATACATTCAAACAGGGTGCTGGGGATATTGCCGTATCCCTTGTTATCCATGGCGGCCTCCAGAAGATTAGGTGAAAAATTATCTTCTGGTAGGCCGTTTTCTCAGCCGAATTGAGGCAACCGGTATATCTGAATAATCCTCAATTCGGCTGAGAAAACGGCACAATTCCTTGCCGCTATGTCAATAGTTTTTAGCAATTTTCTGTTTTTTTAACGTATGATTTCAGCCATGCTGTTGGCTGAAACTCCAAACTCCAGTTCCTTACTTCTCGGTTCGTTTTTTGAAATAGGGCACAGCGTCAGGCTTACAAAACGTTAAGCTTCTTTCCAGCCAGAAAATAACGAAACGCCGACCTGTTTTTCAATCATCCTCAAAATCATAATCCATCATGCCGTCTGCGGCCAGATTAAGAAAAACCCCCATGGATTCGCTGAGGTTCTTGACGACCTGACTGTATGCCACCTTTTCCTCAATGGTCTTGGCCTTGGCCAATGCCTTGAGGGCCCCTGAGAGTTCGGTGGACATGCTGTCCATTATTTTTTCCGGTTCCATGTTTCTTCCTCCTCTAATGGTTATTGATTAAGACCTGTATTTTTCCAGAGGGACATCAAAGACAATCTTTATTGCTCGCCTGGCCGGGGGAACTTTCGTCTACGCGCGTCCTGACCGGCTCAAGGTGCTTAATGCGCCGGAACGGATTCTTCAGGAAGTTTCTCTGCCGGTAATTTCTTTTGCCCTTCTTTCTCACACTCTATGTTCAGCGAGCATTCTCCTGAGTCGCTGAACACCGGGATTTCGTTCTGCGAACTCTGCCCTTGACGATCAAGATAAAGAAGCGGGTCAGCCAGATAACACGCCTGTTGAATATAGTGGATAATCTGTTTTTCGCCTTTGATGATGGAAAATCCTGATTGATTTTTTTCAAGCAAAACCGGGATAGAGTCGATTCCCAACAATTTGAGTAAAAGCTTGTTTAATTCCGGGTCATAAGAAGCTGCGCGTTTCGTTCCCTTGAGAACAAAATCATCCAGCTTTTCAATGGGATTAAAATGAAAATTGAAACTGCTGCA
>CAISPV010000067.1 GCA_903887485.1 uncultured Desulfobulbaceae bacterium
AGGCTTAAGAAGGCATATTCTTATCTGAAAAACGGCAAGATTAAAGGACGCACATTTCCAGTCTGGGTATTTTCTGAAAAAAATTCAGGCGAGGATGATAAGAAAAAAAAGGACAAGCCTCCCAGACAGCAATATTAAGTCAGGTATCATAGAGTTCACTTTCAGTTTTCCTCCCCGACACGATACAAAACTACAATCCAAGCCAGTTGGGGTCTGGCCATGACAACCGGTCACAAGTATGCCATAGCAGGAGATCGCGATCTGTTTCAGCGTTCATTATGCAACTGTAAGCCGGGCTGTAAGACAAAAGTAAAAGGTGTCGATGCTTGATTGCAAGACCTGACCCCATTCATTTTCCAGTGACCTTGGTCCTTCGGCTGAAAAACAATGTCTGGCAAATGAATAAACTGTTAACATTTGGGTTTTAAATGGGATACTATTACCCATGGAAAAATTAAAATTAATAGCAATGAGTGGAGCCTCTGGTTTTGTCGGTTCCGACATGTGTCGCAAATTCAAAAATAACGGCTGGGAAATAATCGCCTTGGGCCGTAGGGAATTTGCCCTGCCAACAGAGGAACTTGCCAAACGTCTGCAGGGAGTTGAAGTTATTGTGAACCTTGCCGGGGCACCTGTGATCAGTCGTTGGACCGAAGAGTATAAAAAAGTCATCTACGAGAGCAGGATAACCCTGACCAGAAAGCTGGTGAGCGCCTGCAGATTATTGAATAAGCCCCCTCATCTGTTTCTCTCAACTTCTGCCATTGGTTGCTATTCTGCAACAGGCACCCACACCGAAGTGGACAATATTCTTGCTGATGATTTCCTGGGCCACCTGACCCGAGACTGGGAGCAGGAGGTATTCAGGGCAAAGGAGTTTGGTTGCCGTACAGTTGTTTTTCGTCTCGGGGTAGTTCTGGGACAGGGCGGAGGTGCCTTGGCGAAAATGCTTCTCCCTTTCAAGCTAGGGCTTGGAGGAACCATAGGTAATGGCAGTCAGCCTTTTTCCTGGGTGCATATAAAAGATCTGACCCGGGCTTTTGAGGCTGCAATTAATGACTCGACTTATGAGGGGGTCTATAATCTAACCGCCCCCCATCCTACCACCAATTTCGGGTTGACCAAGGCGCTCGGTAAAGCCCTGTCAAGGCCCACTATTTTCCCCGTTCCTGAGTTTGTTCTCCGTTTGTTGTACGGTGAGGGAGCGCAGGTACTCACCTCCGGGCAGACCGTGCTCCCCAAAAGGTTGCTGGACAGCGGCTTTCAGTTTGATTTCCCTTCTATCGAAGAAGCAGTTACTGACTGTTTGAAATCGTAGTCACGACTTTTATGCGGATTTGGGATATTGACCCAGGTTTTTTAAATGCTCAGAGTCTGTTGGGAGAACATCGCGAACTGCATGGTATTCATTCAATTATCAGCCAAAGAAAATCTGGCTATTCCCGCCATCCCGAAACACTGCGCTGGGTTTCTCATTTACCTGCTTTGGTAATTCGCCATGAGTTACTGGTTGAAGAGATGAGACTCAGGGGATTTAATCACCATAGTCCACTTGACAGGATTGAGAGCAGTATAGAGTGGCCACCTGTTTTTGTTGACCAGCCCGCGGCACAGTATAGGCTGTTGCATGGAAAGTATATTGAAAAAAAACAGGGGCGTATTTCTTTACCCAAAAATATTCAGGAATTATGGGCTTCACATAAGTATTCGGTCATGGCTAGAGACCCTGCTACCTGTAAAAAGATCGGTCAGTTGGTTGCGTCCGGAGAGATTTCTTTCGACTACTTATCGGAAAAACTAGTGTTGCTTATGCGTATTCCGCCTCCCCCTGGACGTCTGGTAAATGCTGTCTCCCACATGTGGGGATATGTTGCCGATCATTCGCAGGTTGATCCCCAGGAATTAACAACCAGTGAACTGCTCCAGGAAATTCAGAAGAAGTCGCAGAAGTATAATGTCGACTATCTACTTCACTCCACTGCTCTTGGTGAATTAAAGTTGTGGTGTAACTCAACAGTTACTGTTTGGGAATTAACTGAATAAACAGGGGACGGATCACGATAGAATGCCAGAATCCGGGCGTTTAGAACGAGTACTTTGTCAATGGTAATTGAGTTACTTCTACGTTGTTTTTTAGCCGCTCGAGATTTCCCATTGCAATTTTTGCGTCTTTATTCGGTGTTTTTCGAGTCTTTTTAATAAACCCATGCAAGAGCACAATGTCGTTGTCCGGTGTTTTTACAAACAGAACTCGGGCTGACTCTTTACCGCAATCTACACGCAGCTTATAAATGGTTCCTTTATAACCCCATATCTTGGGGTTCAGAATTTTCAAGCTGTTGCAACTATAAATGTCATTAAGTTCAGCATACGCATGAAATTTTTTACATATAGCCGCAGCGAGTTTGTCAGAAATCGTATTCAAAAAGACTTCGAACTCTGGTAAGTCATTATACCCTTGTATACTTAGTATCTTCATGTGGCAAATGGGTGTCAGATTAGATCTAAACTGCTTCACATAATCATATTACAAAGAGACATTTCTTGAAACAATCCTTTTACGATCTCAATCATTCTGATTTAGAAATGGTTCTCAATCAAAATGATTTAAACCACTCAGCAGCGGCGATTCTTTTTAATTGGCATTACAAGAAAAAAGAAAATGCTCAATGCTATGAGAAAATTGCCAAATGTTCATTGGCCTTTTTTCAGAATAATTTTGACTTTTCTCTCCCCGAAATCGATACGGTTCATGAGTCAGAAGATCGAACAGTAAAATTTCTTTTTAAGCTTCAAGACAATCACACAATTGAAACCGTCCTTATTCCGTTTCATAATAAATATTCTATTTGCCTGTCATCACAGGTTGGCTGTGCGATGAATTGTTCTTTTTGTTCTACCGGAACACAGGGACTTACAAGAAATTTGGCTACCAGTGAAATTGTTGGCCAGTTTCTCCAGGCTTGGCGTTGGCTCGCGAAAAACAGGCCAGGAGAAGAGAGAATTTTAAATATTGTTTTTATGGGACAAGGCGAACCTTTACATAATTTTGATGCCGTCAAAAAAGCGTGCGAAATATTTTTATCAAAACACGGAACTTCAATTGGTGTTCAAAAAATTACTATTTCAACGGCTGGTTATATTCCTGGACTTAAAAGATGGAGCCAGGAAATTCCCGGAGTGAACCTTGCGTTATCTCTTCATTCACCCTTTGAAGAAAAGAGAAATAAACTTATGCCCATTAATATTAAATATCCACTCGATGAAGTGTTGACCTATATTGACCAGATACCTTTACATAAAAAACAATTTATTACTTATGAATATATTCTGATAAAAGATTTTAATGATTCTCCAGATGATGCTAAAAAATTGGGAACGATACTGGCTGGTAAAAGTGCTTATATAAACTTGATTCCTTTTAACTCATTCCCAAGATCACATTACAAACGTCCGGATTTGGATAAAATTGAAAGATTTAAAGAAGTTTTAGATACTTTTAAAATTCCGACTTTAATAAGAAGTACTAAAGGCGATGATGTATTAGCAGCATGTGGACAACTCAATTCTAAAAATTAAAGAGCTATCAAGTGCAAGTGAGTGAGGCCGGGATCAAGTTAACAGATTACAAGACAATGAAAATAGCATTATTCAGCGATACCCATGCATTACATGGGCAAATCAACATTCCAGACGCAGATATTTTAATTTTTGCTGGTGACATGACCCATTGCAGAACCGCAAGCGATGTTTCGGACTTTAATAGTTTTCTAGGATCGCTGCCTCATAAGCATAAAATCGTGGTTGGTGGCAACCACGATCATAGGCTTGCACATGATCCGGTAAAAGCCAAACTTCAACTGTCGGAAGCGGTATATCTTCTGGATGAATTTGTTGTCATTTCCGGGATAAAAATCTACGGAGCACCCTGGCAGCCGTTATTTAACGACCGTGCTTGTGATGCTTTTGCCTTACCGCGAGGAAAAGCGCTCAAAGAAAAATGGAATATGATCCCGCCTGATGTCGATATTTTAGTAACTCACACTCCTCCGTCCGGCATTCTCGATCAAGACGGTCCCGTCTCCCATGGTTGTTCGGACCTCACAGCAGCTGTGGCCGCACTCAACCCCAAGTATCATATTTTCGGCCATATCCACAGCAATCACGGAATGATTAAATATGGCTCCACAATTTATATAAATTGCAACGTACAAGGAGAAAACGGTGCATTACGATCCGCACTCTTACTTGACTACAACACAGGTAAATTCCTGTAAGGCGGGAGTCCATAAAAAATGAAATAAAGCGGCAAAAATCGCCGATCAAGAACATCAAGACATCAAGACAAAAAGGGGCCAGATCTATTTTTGACTTCCACTTCAGCAGGTGATAACCTTCCTTCATGCCTCGACATGCCAGATTAATCATCAACGATTGTCCACATCATATCCTCCAGCGCTGCCACTGCCGCCAGGTCCTGTTTGCCAGGGACGACGACTATACCTGTCTTGTGTGTCAGCTTGATATTTCACTACTAAAAAACAGGGAGATCTTATGAAAGAAAACATGCCCCCCAATAGCGTTTATCTTTGGGGCGGCCATTTTCTGTTTCTGGGGCACCTCAATGACATTACCGAACATATGCACCATGCCCTGCAGGTTATCATAGATCGGAGGGAGCACTTTGGATTGCGGATCGATGGCACCTCGATCGAATGCGGCGGAGTAATCATCGGACCCGACCTTCGTCATCAGTTGCTCAGTTCCAGTGATTCTCAGGTCCACCTGTTCATTGACCGTGAAACCGCGATTGCCAGAGCGATCACACGACAGCATCTCGAGAAAAAGAATGTCAAAATACTCAATGGCGCTCTTCTTCAGAAGTTACGGGGGTGTATTGATGCCTCGGGGAATTTTCTTGGGTCATGCGCAGAGGCTGACGATGTCTACGGAAAAATCGTGTCGGTCCTTGGCGGATATGCAGGGCCTTCAGAGGAAGTGGTTGACTCGCGCATACAGGCTGTCATGAACCTGATGCAGGAAAAACAGCTTTCCCACAAACTGACCATCGCCGAACTTGCCCGGCATGCCTGTCTTTCCGAAAGCCGGTTGATGCATCTGTTCTCCAAACAAATCGGCATTCCTCTCCGGCGATATAGCCTGTGGCTGCGGGTATTGACGGCAATGCGATTAATTGCTGAAGGCCAACAGTCTCTCACCGAAGCTGCATACAGTGCTGGGTTTTCTGATTCCGCACATCTGAGCCGCACTTACAGAAGCATGTTCGGCCTCACTATTTCCAGTTGTCTCAAGATCAGCAGCTTCGTTCAAGTAACCTCCTGTTTTTCCTGATACTCTCCAATAAACTGTCGTTGGTCTCAACAATAGCAGATTCATTCAAGTAACTTCCTGCTTTTCGTTATATCCTCCAATCAACTGAAATACATTTAAGAAAAATTGTTATTCCAGGATGCAGCCGCCCTCCTCGCTGTTTGGGTGTTTGGGGGGATCAGCGCGCATCCGTGGCGTTAACTCGATTAACGTTCTTATCTGGAGTTGATTTGTGGAACTCCTACTCGGCTGATGTAAAAAAAATAAACAGGAGGACGTAGAAATGAAAAGAATTGTGTCACGTTTGGGAATAATTATTGCTCTGGTTTTGTTTGTTTCAACTGCTGCGTATGCTGAACTCGGCTCGGTGATGCTGCCAAATGGCGTGTCTGACCAAACAAACAAGGTTACCGTTACTTTTTTGGGCCAATCCGCGTTTAAGCTGAGCTCAGGAATAAAGACCATATTCATCGATCCCTGGATAACCGGCAACCCGGTATGCCCGATAACGGTTGAGGACATTACCGAAGCTGATCTCATTTTAGTCACCCACGATCATTTTGATCATTTAGGTGACACCATCGCCATATCCAAGGCAACGGGGGCAAAGGTTGTGGCGGTATATGAGACAGCTGCGAAGTTAGTAGCGGATGGACTTCCTCCAGATCATATTTTATTCGACGGCTTTGGACGGGATATCGGGGGACCGATTGATATTGACGGGTTGACGCTCATCATGACCCCGGCCGTCCATTCGTCAGGGAGCGGCGTGCCCGTTGGCTACATTATTAAATTTGCTGGTGGCGCCACCATCTATCACGCTGGTGATACTGCCATCTTTTCGGACATGAAGCTTTGGGGACAACTCTATCCAATAGACCTTGCTTTGTTGCCGATAGGAGGTGGTTTCACCATGGATGCCATGCAGGCCGCCCAAAGCTTAAGACTGCTCACGCCCAAAAAAGCAATACCTATGCATTACGGCACCTTCCCTATGCTGGCGCCAAATGCCGATGAGTTCGTCAGGTTGGCCAACAAAATAGCGCCTGGCGTGGGAGTGACAGTTCTCAAACCTGGTGAAAGCTATGTCCTAAGGCCGGGCAACGTTCATTAAAGGGGAACTCAACACGCTTAGCCGAGCAGGAGTTTCTCTTTACTTGCAAAAAATAACAAATAACAGAGAATTATGTAAAAGCTGACAGGAAGAGGATTGACACATATCACAGATACATTTTTCGCGCAAAAAGATATATTCATCTAATAATAGGAGAAATCATATGAGACAGATATCCGCGACATTGATGTTCCTGGTAATTCTAATTTATTCTATGCAGGCTTATGCAGAGCCTGTGACTCGTTTCGACGCTGCCAGCAACACATGCCGGGTGCTCAGTAGTGAAGGTCCTCTGTACTGGGAAAGTTATCCTTGGGGTGAAGGGGGAAAAACATTCAAAGCAAAATGTCAAAGTTGCCACAACGGCAACGATAAGAACGTCCCCTTCCTCTGGTCAGAATCGAAAAATCAGAATGCCTGGAACAGAGTCTTTGCCAGCCGCTATCCCAAATGTGCCCAAAATGGCTCCTGGAAAGGAATCAGTGACGAACAGTTGCGTATGGTCAACGATTACCTCTGGCGCTTTGCCAACGACGTCGTAGAAAATGTCTGCCGTGGCTGACTCTAATTTTTGTTTCCCAGGTTGGGAAGCGTAGCAAACAGATAAATTCATGTCCACGCCAAGGATATTGTTGCCGCACAAAAATAACTCTGACCCATTTTTCAAGTCATAATCCAATCAATGAGAAAGGCCCTGCTTCATTGAAGAAGCAGGGCCTTTCTCGTTGACAAAATTTTCTCACTTATCATCACAACTTGAAATCTTTCAGATCTATGCCGCGTTGCTCAAGCTCTTCCAGAAAGAGTTCCATCGTCCACCTGGAGGCATTCGCGACAACCGACGGACATTTTTCAGCATGTCCTCCGGCATCTTCAAAAGCCTGTCTATCTTCAGCATCCCAGAAATCAAAGGTTCTGCCGAAGATCTTTCCGTGGATTTCTTTACAGATCGCTGAACCATAAGTATCCACAAATTTTTGGTACAGGTCTTTTGCCAGACGCGATGTACATAGTTTTTCGACGACTTCAGTGCCAAAACCTGCACGTGAACGTCCAAAACAGGAGCTCATAAACATGATACCGCCGGATAATCCGCCACAGACCCCATCGCATGTTCCCCCACAACCGCCAGCCAATCCACTGGCCGCTTTAAAAAGAGCATCATTTTTGAGGCCAAGCGTATCTTGCACGGCAGCAATCGTACATTGTGCGCAGCCGCGATATATTTGTTCGTACTCAAGACCAGTTTGAGCCGCTTGTTCGAGCAACTCTTGTTTTTGGATCATAATCGAATCATTCCTTTTAAGTAACTATCTCAATAAATAGGGCCAGCAACCGTTTTTATTCCCAGTCATAACGTTGAGGCCGTGGTCAGAGGCTTCTCCATCTTCTCGTTCACTATTTCCCCGATATGTCTATTGGTCCAAATGGCATCCTTGCGCACCGCCTTGGTGGCGTTTCTAAAGGCGATCAATATTTTTTGATAGGAGACGGCAGCCAGGGCCTTGTCGATCCTGGCCTTCAGTTCCCCTTTGGACAGATTCTCAGCTTGACCGCTGGGGCCGGGCTCCTTGATCTGGACCGAAAATTTGGTGATCAACTCAACAAAACGTGGCGCCTCGTCTGCAGAGGCCCATTGCAGAATTCAGGTTAGAAATACAATTGCTGTCGTCTGTTGCTCTTTTGCTTTTGGCAGCCACGATGTGATATCCTGAACCAATGGAAGTTGATGCCATTGCTGCATCATCGTTCCCCCAAGTAACCAGGATTGTCCAATGCTTCGTCTCGAGGCAGAGAACCAAGGCCTGCTGGACGAAGCGGTCCATTGAGCAGAGCACATAATTCTTCATGAAAATTAGAGGGATGCGATGCCAAGAGTTATTCCCGTCAGTAACCGTAACTTACTCATCTGTTTCGATCAAGATTACTGCATCCGGGATCTTTATTTCCCCCACGTAGGCCAGGAAGTTCAGGAGGGCAACTTATGAAAATTGCATTCTATCCAGCGATGATCTTACTGGGCTGGATTTTCAGTCAGGCCGGTTTTGCTTCGAGCTGTGTGCAGGGGGATCAAACCCATATCTGGATTGCCCCGCAGGTGGTGAAAGCCGGGACGCCCGTCAGGATTATGGCGGTGTCCACATCCAAGCCTCTCACCGAATTGCTGTTGATCGATCCGCAAGGTGAAACACACGCATTAAAAACCACAGCGAATACGGATGGAATGCCTTGGCGCTTAACTGCACAAATAGACCCGCTGGGGAGCGGTCATTATCAAGTCGAGGTGAAAGCGCAGGGCAAATCGCTGGCGTGCCGGGAAATTTTTAATGGTGATAACGGCAGGGAAAAACCGGTATGGAATGAGACGTATGAAGCCTTTTATTCGGCCTGGATAGAGCAGATGTTTGACGGTCCGGTTGATGAAAACGTAAGTTTCCCCTCATTAGAACCGGTGTTGCGCGATCCTGAACACAATTTTTTACACAATTCATTAGGGTTGCAGGAAGATAATGGCCTGCCGGCAACACCGGATTGCGCGGATTTCCCCTATTTTCTGCGCAGCTATTTTGCCTGGAAAAATGGTTTACCGTTTAGCTACCGGTCTTGCAATCGCGGCTCGGCAACAAAACCACCCTCCTGCACTTCCGTCACCATCAAAACTGATTTTGTACAAAAGACAGTGCCTTTAGCCACATTTAAAGTGTTGAGCCGCCGTTTAATGGATGCGGTGCAGTCAGGCAATGGCCGCACGGCGCTTGCCAGTGAGGAAACCGACTTTTATCCCTTGCCCTTAAAGCGCGAGGTGTTATGGCCGGGAACGATTTATGCCGACCCTTACGGGCATGTGCTCGTGCTGACAAAATGGGTCGACCAAACCTCCAATAGCCCCGGAATTTTATTTGCGGTCGATGCCCAGCCGGATAATTCCATTGGTAGAAAAAGATTTTGGGAAGGTACCTTTTTATTTGCGAATATCGCCAGTGCAGGCCCGGGTTTTAAAGCGTTTCGACCCATTGCCAATAACCGCCTGTTGAGTAATGACGAATTGCCGAATTATTCGACTGAACAGGGAGCCTTAAGTCCTGATGAGTTTTATGCGCAACTGTATAAGCTCATTAATCCTGACGGATTGAATGCGAAACAGGCCTACGAGGCTACCTTGACCGCTTTAGTAGAGCAGTTGGAAACGCGCGTAAAGTCGGTTGAAAACGGCGAAGCGTATTTTCACAAAGGCGGTTCCACCATTAAAATGCCCAATGGCGCCGCTATTTTTGAAACTATCGGCCCATGGGAAGATTTCTCCACGCCATCACGGGACATGCGACTGATAATTGCGATGAATGTGCTGCTGAAATTCCCGGAAAAAGTCGCAAGGTATCCTGAGTTATTTAATTTGACGGCCGAATCCGCCCGGCAGGTTCAATCTGAGATAGAACAGTTGCATAACAAGCTGATTACAGAGAGGAAAATTAAGTATGCCCGCAGTAATGGTGAGACTTGGGAGCTGTCAGTTGCAGAAATTTTAGCACGTAAATCCGCTTTTGAAATGGGTTATAACCCCAATGATTGTGTTGAGGTGCGTTGGGGGGCGGAAGAAGGAACAGAGGAATATGCGAGTTGTCACCGACACGCCCCGGCTGCGCAGATCAATCAAATGACTGCGGTGCGCGAATGGTTTCGAGATGCAAAACGTCCGTCTCGTTGAGGCAGCAAGAAGTAGCGTCATAGCAGATTCAGGGGCAGGTCTTGAATCTTCAGCTTTCTTTACCAAAATTTTCTCCATTATCACGACTTCACAACGTGAAATCTTTCAGATCTATGCCGCGTTGCTCAAGCTCTTCCAGAATGAGTTCCAGCGTCCATCTGGAGGCATTCGCGACAACCGACGGGCATTTTTCAGTATGTCCTCCGGCATCTTCAAAGGCCTGCCTATCTTCAGCATCCCAGAAATTAAAGGTTCTGCCGAAGATCTTTCTGTGAATTTCTTTACAGATCGCTGAACCATAAGTATCCACAAATTTTTGGTACAGGTCTTTTGCCATACGCGAAGAACATAGCTTTTCGACGACCTCAGTACCAAAACCTGCACGTGAACGTCCAAAACAGGAACTCATAAACATGATACCACCGGATAATCCGCCACAGCCCCCATCGCAGGTTCCCCCACAACCGCCAGCCAATCCACTGGCCGCTTTAAAAAGAGCATCATTTTTGAGGCCAAGCGTATCTTGTACAGCAGCAATCGTACATTGTGCGCAGCCGCGATATATCTGTTCGTACTCAAGGCCAGTTTGAGCCGCTTTTTCGAGCAACTCTTGTTTTTGGATCATAATCAAATCATTCCTTTTAAGTAACTATTTCAATAAATAGGGCCAGCAACCATTTTTATTACCATTCATAACGTTGAAGAGCATTATCTGTCCAGCCAAAAGAAAGGCCCTGCTTCATTAAAGAAGCAGGGCCTTTCTCATTACCGAAAATTTCTCGGATCGTATCGGCCAAGGGCCGTGTGGTTTGAGATTTATCCATCTTCTCGTTCACTTTCTCCCCCTCGTCTGGGAGGTAACCATACAATGTAGCAGTACAAAAAAAAGCCCTGAATAATCAGGGCTTAGAGGATTCATCGAGTAAGACGGGTGAGGGGTGGCTTTGCCTCATCGGCAAATGGCCCGCCCTCACCCATCCTGTTTAGGGATTAGGTCCGTTATGACAGCTCCAACATGTCACACGCGTACCCGCTGCGAACGTCTTCCCGTTCAAGGTCTTTGCAATCTTGACCACGGCCAAAGGAGAACCACTGCTGGTGGTGCCATGACAGACGTAGCAGGTAGTCTTAGGCTCGGTGCTGAACGTGCTGTCGTTATGGTGGCTGCTCACCCAGGATTGGCCAATAGTATGCATACCATGTGGGCCACCGTTGACGGTATTGGGCATGGTCGTATGGCAGACCGTGCACTCACGGATCGCCGCTGCGTACCCCTGGGCCTTAATAGCGCTCAGGTTGTCATTCACCTGATTACCGTTGGCGCTGGGCTTGTCGGTGAACTCGGCATGAGTCGAGTTGTGGCAGGCCTCGCACTGCATATTGCTGTGACCGGTGCTGTAGCGGTACAGGCTCTTACCCGTCATGGGCGTGTTTATATTAGAGGCAAAGCGCGTGTCGGCCCAAGTCTTGAACGTGCCGTTAGAATTGATGGCTACGGTCTCCCGCGTGCCGTCGTGGTGGCAAGACTGACAGGTGGGCATATCAAACCAACCCATGCGTGCATTGTTGCCGACTGTCGCCATCGAGCCATGGCAGGACTGGCACTCCATGATATGCTTACCGGTCACATCTGCCGGATTGCCCATGGCGCCGCGCAGGCACTCGGTATCCTTGCCAGGATGGCAGTTATAGCAGGCGTCGCGGGTACCGATACTGTCCAGGGTCAGGGTTGAGCCTGGCAGCTTGGTGTTGGCATGGCGATTATGCATGGCCGCTGTCATGTTAGAAACGCCGGTCTCACCTTTGATCCCCCACACTGCCAGAGCGTTGCTGTTATGACAGCCGTCACACATCACAGGCTTGCCATTGGCAGCCGAGGACTCCATGCTGGAACCGTATCCTTTCTTGGTGAGCAAACCGGCATAGTTGACATTGCCTTTATTCTTCTCATCGTGCAGACGAAGGATATTCATCCGCCAATCCTGTTCAGAACCGGCGGTCAGGTTTACCCAACCGGCCACTGGTTTGGCGGCACTGCTGCCGGTATTGCTGGCATGGCAGGTATCGCAGTTAATTTCGCTGGATATCGGCAGCACGGCGTTGCTGCTGGCGATCGTCTTGCCGCCGCTGTCGAGGGCATTAACCTTGACCAACGGAAAGTAGTTGAGGCGCTGGTTGTCGTCAATCGGGGTGATGGGAATACCCGTGGCCTCGAACCATTTATAACCATTGTTCCAGGCCATTGGGGCTGGCTGAAGAGATGCCATTGGATTGCCGGTGAGACCGAAGTTGGGATTCAGAGTGGCACCGAATAAGGCCTGAGCATAGTCCCAGAAGTTGGTCTTGAATTGACTGGAGCTATTGATCGAGCCGGTGGGGTCGGACGTGGCCTCATAGGTCAGGGCATAGTTCGACAGGGTGTTGACCAACTTACCGTTCACCACCAACTGGGCGTTTAAGTTATTAAACGGCGGCAACAGGGTGAATGTGGAAAAGTCGGAATCAGCACAGTGCATGCCCAGATCGTTCCAGGCAAACAAATGGGTGCCATTGGCTGAGACAGTAGTTGGCGCACCCACTGTATAGCTGATCGATTTGTTGGCCGTGTTACCTGCTTGATCAGTAGCATTGACACTAAAGCTTTGCGTGCCGGCAGTAGAGAGGTTGATGGCGGTGTTATTTGCCACCGTGCCGGTGCATCCCGTAACTCCAGAGGTTGAATCGGTACAACTATAATTGGTGGTAATCGTTTGCCCCTGGGTATAGGTTGCCCCGCTGGCAGGTGTGACGAGTGAGACGATAGGCGGCGTGGTATCGCGTTTGACGGTGACCGACTTGGTGGTGGTGCCGCCGGTGCTCGTGGCAACGCAGGTGAAGGTGGTCCCGGTTGTGTCGGCGCTGACCGTAACTGCGCTACAACCGGAGGTCGAGGAGATTGCCGAGTCAGGGTCCGTCACCGTCCAGTTTAAGCCGACATTGCTGGTGTACCAGCCGTTTGCTCCCAAGGTCCCGGTGAGCACGGGGGTGACCACCGGCGGGGTGGTGTCGCCAGAAGCAGCGCCGGCCACAGTGTAGTTGACGGTCTTAGTGGCTGAGTTACCAGCATTATCCTTGGCCTTTACGGCAAAGGATTTCGTGCCTGCGGAGGCGGTGTTGATCGGCTGGCCGTTGGCGACAGTTCCTGTGCAACTGGCCATTTTCGACATCGCATCGGTGCAGGTATAGCTGGCATTAACCACCTGATTTAAGGCATAGGTGGAGTTCACCGCCGGTGCGGTAATCGTTGTTGTCGGCAGGGTCGCATCGCGTTTGACGGTCACCGACTTGGTGGTAGTGCCGCCGGCGCTGGTTGCCTTACAGGTATAGGTTTTACCGGAGGTGTCAGAAGTAAGGGATACAGTGTTACAACCCGATTTCGAGGTAATCGTTGATCCGGCATCGGACACGGTCCATGCCACGCTGACATTGCTTGTATACCAGCCATTGCTCCCCTGCGTACCATTCAATGTCGCTGTAATGACGGGCGGTGTCGTGTCCCTGGCAGGAGTCCCGTCCTCTGCAAAAGCTTGCCCTGAGAAACTGGCTCCGAGTACAAGACTCAAAACCGATGCGGTAACATATTTTTTCATACCTTAACTCCTTTTTTTTTTGAAACTGCGAAATTACCAAGTCGGCAACATTGCCAGAACCACTCCTTACAGAAGCTTAATTATGCGCGTAATTGATAATAATTATTAATCATGAAAGTTTTAGCTGTCAAGACGTCAGCCCAGGAACAGGACCTCCCTAAACCAAATGCCAATATGGGTCTCCTTTTGTCTTTGTTAACGGATATCCACGCAAGGATGATGTCCTGCCGAATAACCAGTGATGCCAACTACTAAGCAAAATGGATGCCACGCCCTCATCAAATCGGCAACATGTTGATTTCATGTAAAAAAATAAATACTTGAGCTGCTGCAGATTTCGAAAAACATGATAGGTGTCTTCCTTTCCGGAACCTACTATCTGCATACACAGCATGATCAGGTTATCCCCTATTCCCGCCTTGCTTAGAATACCCGGCAGGAACTGTTCCAATTGTAAAATGGCCAAATCGTAAAAAGCCATATTTCCCTCCTTTCTTTTATCTGGAATGTTGATGTGGAAAAGTCATTCTGAAAGTCGCCACTTTTCGTTCGAACCGCACGCAAGTACCTGTTTTCAGGATTCGACAATTCGGAAGAACGTTTGTTTATCTCTGATATTGGAGGGATCATTTTGTATCATGTTCCCATATCTCGCTAGTTTGTTGTTAAAATTAAGTATTGTATCCTCGAATTCTCTTCGTATCGCCGTGATTTTTCTTCAGAGGACACAGAGAATCAGTCCCCAGAATTACCGACGCGCTTGAGCCTGAAAGGATTGTATCCTGATCGACATCAACCCTAAGCTCATGAAATTCCCACTTCTTCTTTATAAGAGCGTCCCGACCACTCAACCTGTTCTCGCCTAATCTCCCGCCCCGCCTTGTCACGAAGCACGAGCTCATCCGTGTCCAAGTCGTATTCGGGGATATCCGGATCATTCCACCGCGAAAGAAAATATCGATACAAGGGAAGATAAAGGCCCCCATGGATGCTCTCGCTATTGAACACGTATTCCGGCATTTTCCGAACGTTGAGTCCCACATGATAATGTCGAAGAAAGGCATGATCACCAAGAATTGCCAACTTCAGCAGGGGTATGTCCGAGTAGAGTTTCAACCTGATGTTTTTCTGACCAGCCTTGAGCTCTTTGAGAAAAGTGATACTCTCCATGATCTGATCCCGGATGACTTCCGGCGTAATCTCCGGGTCCGGGATACTCTTAGCGCGGGTGATTGCTCCTTCTTCGAGTGGATTCAGAAGCATTATCTTTGCCTTTCGGCAATTCTGGACGGCATGATGGAGTTCTCCTTCGGGCGTCGTGAAGGTTCGGAGTCCTGTCGATCCTATGATCATAATGTCCCCCGCGACCCCTTGTGCTATCTTCAGTTTGTTGGTTGGTTTTTGTCCCAAAAACCCGCGTAATGAAGATTTTGAAACCAGACCGATGCTTGTTGCCAAGCGTGCGAGTTTTCTCGCTTCCCATCCCTGCCGTAAATAATTAAAAGAGATGATCAGCGTGATGGCCGTGCAGATCTCCAGCGAAACAAGAAACATTTTCTCATTTTCAATAAACGTCCAAAAAGAGAGCAGGTTTTTCGCCAAGACGCTGAACATGTGTGGAATAGAAAGCGCGATGGCGGCACTCAGGAAGAGCACGATGATGTGCTCGGAAATATGGGCTAAATTCTTCGTCATTGTTATCCCGCAGTTTCAATTTGTTTTAGCTTTTCGGCATCAGGGGGTAAGGGTCAGGAAAGGACGATCAATGCTGTTACCAGCGAAAACGCGATTTCGTCCCGTGCCGTTCGTTGTTTTGTGGATATCCGGTCACACAGCGAGGATGCCAGCCGGATTTCGGTATCAGACATGGTGCGTAATTTATCCTCGGTCTTTGCCAAGACCGACGGGTTCTCGATTCTGTCTTCCAGAATCAACATGATCTTGGATTTCTGAGCCTTCATGGTTTTGTTCGCTTCATTTTCCAGGCTACTATCTGTTGCCTGAATCTCATTGCGGGTATGCCGGTATTCTTGCAGGTTTGTGGATACCTGAGTGATGGCATACAGGCCTACGAGCAATGCCAAAACTATGCTATGGGTAAAATGTCTCACTTTGGGCCTCCTTTTGCGTTTGTTAACGGATATCCTGCCGAACAACCAGTGATGTTAACTACAAAGCAAAATGGGTGCCACATCTTTGTTTAATTGATAACATATCGATTTTGTTTAAAATAATAAATTATTGAGCTGCTACAGATTTCGGAAAAACATGATAAGTGTATGGTTTTTCCTTCAATGGGAACCATTCTCACTGCTCGCAGACAGGAAGACAACTGCGCTAATTAAGCAGGTTATGTGGAGTGTATGGATTTCCCTTCACAACGAAAGTCGAGCTGCTGCCGATTTCAGGAGGCTCAGTGCATACAGGTCTTCCTTGGAAGAAAAACCCTGCACGCACTGCCAACAGGCCATAAACAGGAAGACAACCGGGGGAATGAAACAAGGAATGCAGAGTGTATGGATTTCCCTTCACATTGAAGGGAAGTGTCTGGCAGGGGAGGGCTATTTCTTGAAATCGCCGGGATTTAGCCCGTGCTTCTTGAGAAGGGCGTAAAGGTCGGCACGATAACGGCCGGCAATGATCGCGGCATTGCTGACATTACCCTGGGTGTGCTCCAGCAGGCGCGCAAGATAACCTTTTTCAAAGGCGTCTCGAACCTCTTTGAGCGGCTTTAACGCCTCTATAACTGCACCCGCTTTTCCGGGAAGGATCAGGTCTTCGGTGATAACATCCTGCACGGTCATGGCTACCGCATATTCAAGAGTATTCTCCAACTCCCGCACATTTCCTGGCCACTCATGCAGCATGAGCCGTTGCACGGCCGCGGGCGCCAGGCCCTTTATCTCTTTGCTCATCTGCGCACTGAATTTCTTCAGAAAATATTCGGCCAGAAGGGGAATGTCCTCCCGTCGTTCCCGCAAGGGGGGCAGCTCGATGGGAATGACGTGGATCCGGTAGAAAAGGTCTTCACGGAACAGATCCTGCTTGACCAGCTCGGCCAGATTCTTGTTGGTGGCGACGAGGACCCGGACATCGACGGAGACGGGCTGCTCGCTGCCCACGGGATAGAACTGGCGCTCCTGGAGGACCCGGAGCAGCTTAACCTGGAGCGAAGGTGGCATGTCTCCGATTTCGTCAAGGAAAATGGTCCCTTCATGCGCCTGGGCAAATAACCCCTTGGAGCTTTTAATCGCGCCGGTAAAGGCGCCTTTTTCATGGCCGAAGAGCTCGCTCTCGAGCAGGGTTTCAGGCAGGGCCGCACAGTTAATGGCCACAAATGGTTTGTCTTTGCGCGGGCTGGCAAGATGAATCGCCCTGGCGATCAGTTCTTTGCCCGTACCGCTTTCACCGTAAATATGCACCGTCGAATCCATTTGGGCAATTCTGGACACGGCCTCCAGCACCTGATGCATTTTCCCGCTTCGCGCCACAATGTTTTTAAAATCATGGCGCTCCCCCAGCAGCCCCTTCAGCCTTTTGACTTCAGAGGTAAGCCGCCTGTTCTCCAGGGCCTGGTTCACGTGGAATGTCAGCTCACGGGCGTCAAAGGGTTTGGTGAGATAGGTATAG
>CAISPV010000068.1 GCA_903887485.1 uncultured Desulfobulbaceae bacterium
CCATAATCTTTTCCACATCGGCCACGGATTGATCTTCGCGGACGGTAATCGGGTCGATGATCATCCCTGATTCCGATTTCTTGACCTGTTCCACCTCTTTGGCCTGTTTGGCGATCCCCATATTCTTATGGATAATGCCGATCCCGCCTTCCCGAGCCATGGCGATAGCTGTCCGGTGTTCGGTAACCGTATCCATGGCGGCGCTAACCAGCGGAGCGTTCAGGGTGATGGTGTCAGTCAAGCGGGTGACAAGGGAGACTTCATTCGGAAGAACCTCTGAGGCTGAGGGGACAAGTAACAGGTCATCGAAGGTAAGGGCTAATTCTATGGTATCTGGTAACATGGAAGGCTCCTGGAACAAGGTTCAAATGAACAGAATGTACTGAATTTAAGAGTTTTCAGTTTTCACTTTTCAGTGTTAAATACAGGGGATTGATGAGACAGGAGTGAGTATCCATTAAAAAAAGCATTCTGTCTCCTGAACAGTGTAGCATTTCAAGATAAAAGCTTAAACCTTTTTCGGGATTGACCCATTTTTGTCTTGTGTTGTCTTTGCAGAAAGAGGAGAAAGGAATTCATGCTTATAAATATTAATCCTGACAATCCCCAACTGCGCCTGATTCAGCAGGTTGTTGAGCACCTGCAAGCCGGGGCGATTATCTGTTATCCAACCGATACCGGTTATGGTGTCGGCTGCGATCTGTTTCATCAAAAGGCGATTAAACGATTGATGCAGATAAAGAAAAGACCCGAAGGCAAGCCCTTTTCTTTCATGTGTTCCAGTCTGACCAATATCAGCGAATATGCCCATGTGTCAAATACGGCCTATCGGTTGATGAAAAAAAATCTGCCGGGGGCCTATACCTTCGTCCTGCCCGGAACCAAGCTTGTTCCCAGGATCATGGCGACAAAGCAGAAAACCGTTGGTATCCGGGTTCCAGCCAATCCTATCTGTCTGTTGCTTCTTGAAACTCTTGGCAATCCTCTTGTCAACACCAGTATCCCGGTGGAAAGTGAACATCCTGTGCCGACTGAGGCCTATGAAATCGAGATGCTTCTTGGAAACAGGGTCGAGGTCATTATCGACGGTGGCCCGGTCTATCCAGATCCATCGTCGCTCATTGATCTGACCGGCGATCATCCTGAAATTTTGCGCGAAGGGAAGGGTGATATTGCCCCATTTCTGAGATGAGCCGTTAGTAAATAAATAACATGGCCATATGAATGGTCAGACCGCATAAGAGGGGTTACGGAGTGGACGCCCCAAAATATTCTCTTTGGGGCGTCCACTCCGTGAGTGGTACTTGGTCATTTGACCTGCCGACGTTCGCAATGACCTGCGATGATGGATTTTCAAAATCTCGCAGACTTGCTTTGCAATGACCTCTGTCTTTAATCCTTTATTAATGGAGCTTTCAAGGATCTGCTCATGGTAAAGTGAATGGTCTTCCTTTCTGGAATATCCATGATGTTCCCGGTTTTTGGATTTTTAGTGGTTCGTGCCTTGCGTTTTCGGAGGGAGAAGCTGCCAAAACCTCGAAGTTCTATTCTTCTTTTTTCCGTTAAGGCATTCCTCATTGTTGTTAGCATGATGTCAAGGGCGGCGGTCACATCCCGCTTAGGGAGTGAGAGATCCATGCTGACCTGATCGATAAGTTCCTTTTTTAACATGTTCAATCGTCTTTCATTTAAAATGATGATTATAAAAAAAGGTTGTATCGCCATGATAAATTTTTCAAGGCGAAACAACCTTTTATGTGCTCAGGCAAGCCTAGCAGGTCGCTTTCTCACGACTTGTCGGCTTGGAGAAGTTGCCTAATTTTCTTCGGTCTGTCCACTTGCGGCGGCCTTCATGAGGTCGCCTAAGGTGGCAGGAGCTGCAACAGCGGCCGCAGAAGCAGATTCTTCTTTTTTGGATGCTGTTTGGCCGGCTTCGGCCGGCTCCTCACTATCGCCTTCCAGAGTCTTGATGGAGAGGCCAATCTTCCGGTCTTTTGCGGAGACATTAATAACAATTGCCTTCAGGGTGTCACCAACCTGATAGACGCCAACTGGGGTCTTGATTTTTTCTTTGCTGATCTCGGAGACATGCACCAGTCCTTCAATCCCCTCTTCCAGTTGCACGAATACGCCAAAGTCAGTGACGTTGGTGATGGTGCCTTCGATGATGGTGCCGGATGGATATTTATTGTAGGCAGCCTGCCATGGATCGGGCTCAAGTTGTTTGATCCCGAGGGAGAATCGCTCGTTTTCTTTGTCAATCTTCAGGACAACCGCCTGGATGGTCTGGCCCTTGACATATTTTTCAGAAGGATGCTTGATCCGCTCAGTCCAGGAAAGATCAGAAACATGAATCAGTCCGTCAATCCCGTCTTCAATGCCGATAAATACACCAAAATCTGTGATATTCTTAACTTTTCCTTCGATTATGGCGCCAACCGGATACGAGTCTGTGACCAGATCCCAAGGATTGGGCTGCAACTGTTTCATGCCCAAGGAGATCCGTTTGGTCTCAGGTTCGATATTGAGAACCATGACCTCAACCTCATCACCAACCGCCACGATCTTGGATGGATGACGGGGTTTCTTTGACCAGGTCATCTCAGAGACATGGATCAGCCCTTCAACACCTTCTTCCAGTTCGATAAAGACACCGTAATCAGTGATGGAGACGACCTTGCCTATTGCCTTTTCACCAACAGGGTAACGGGCAGTAACGGTTGCCCATGGATCTTCTTTCAGTTGTTTGACGCCGAGGGAAACGCGATCATTCTCCTTGTCGTATTTGAGAACCTTGACCTCCAGTTCCTCACCGACTTTATACAGCTTTGCCGGATGGGAAACCCGTCCCCAGGAGAGATCAGTGATATGGCAGAGACCGTCCATGCCGCCCATGTCGATAAAGAGACCATAGTCGGTAATATTGGTAATGGCGCCTTTGATGATCTGTCCTTCCTGAAGGATGGAGCGCATCTTCTCGCGCAGCTTGTTGCGATCATCCTCAAGGATGGCCCGCCGTGAGATAACCACGTTATTGCGTTTGCGGTTAAACTTGAGCACCTTGAAAGAAAAGGTCTCGCCGATGAGCGCGTCCAGGTCTTTGACCGGACGCAGATCAATCTGCGAATAAGGAAGAAAGGCCGGGACGCCGACATTAACAGACATGCCGCCCTTGACCCTGTTATCAATTTTACCCTCAATCGTGCCGCCTTCTTCCTGAATCTTGGCAATATCTTCCCAAACCTTTATGGCAATTGCTTTTTCCCGTGACAGAAGGAGGCCACCTTCTTCTTTGCGACGTTCAATAAAGACTTCAAATGTGTCGCCGATTTGAATTTCTTTACCTTTTTCCAGTTGGAATTCGGATTTGGCAACATAGCTCTCTGCCTTATCTCCAACATCAACAAGGACATAACCATCGACGACGCCGATGATGGTGCCCATGGTTACATCGCCAACGTTAACGACGCTGCTGTTTTCATCCATCTCAAAGAGTTCCGCAAAACTCAACTCTTCGTCATTGTTTGTTTGTGTGAGTGCCTCGGTCATGGGTTTTCGCTCGTGCTGCCGGTAGGGGCCAGGTTGTAAGGGTTGATCTTTATCGTTTGTTGAAGAAACGATGCCTGTAATGTCTAAAAGATAAAGGAACGGACCTTGTATCTTTTTTAAGAGAAAGAGCACTATATAGCAAAAGAAAAATGGAAAGACAAGCACTTCTTGTTTTGTTGAGAGAAAAAACGGTTCAGAAATAATTGACTTGATAGGTGGGGACAATTTTTTCTTTACGGTTCAGTATCCTCTGGAGTAAATAGGGAAGAGTAAAAAGTGCAAGGGGGAGAGCCGGGTGAGGATCGTCTTTTGGCTCATGCATTTTCTTTTTCCTATTTTTTGTTCCTGAAATAATTCAAAGAATTGAACATCCTGTAAAAATGGCAGAGATAAAAAGCACCATGGATATGGTTATGGAGCGGGCCGCCCGTATGGCTGCCCGTGCAGTTAGTGAGCCTGATTCTCAGGAGTCGGAACGCACTGGGATGCGTCTGGCCGCTGAATATATCGGGCTTGCCTTGGATGATCTCGGGCAGGCACTTGCCGGGCAGGCGGCGACTGAGCAGATGGCGGTGCGCAGGGGGATGGCCCAAGCTTTGTTGCGCAATATTGTCCTGCCGCGTGATGAGGCCTTGATGGCCACGAGTCTTCGGGCCATGCAGGGTCTTGTCGAGATGGAGCAATCGGCAGCTGATATGATTACCATCTGCGCCGAGTTAAAACAGATCCTCGAGCAGTATAATCAGCATAAAGAGCAGGTCAGAAAGCAACTTGAAGACGCAGTGCGCGCCCAGCTTGATCAGAAACTTGGTGGCCAGCAAGGGGCTCTTGCCGGGGGCAGGATGTCAATGGATCCGGCGATGCACCCCATGTTTCAGAAAGAGTGGGCAAGGATGCAGGCCGAGCTGAACCAGCAATATACTCAGGCGCTTGATCAGCGTAAAGAGATGCTGTCGCAGCGCTTTGCCTAATGCGTTATCTGCAACGAATAGAGAAGATCCAAGCGGTCTTGCGCCGGAAAAAGCTTGATGGCCTGCTGGTCAGTCAGCCGGAGAACAGGCGGTATCTGAGCGGCTATTCAGCGCTTGATCATGGCATTGCCGAGACTGCGGGGCTGTTGCTCATCCCGGCCAAGGGCGATTCTTGGCTTCTGACTGACTTTCGCTTCAAGCTTCAGGCCGAGGCTGAGGCCGGTTTTCTTCGTATCGGTCTCTATCCCAAGGGACTGTTGCTTTTATTGCGGGAGATGCTGCCGGATCTGGGGATTCGCACCCTTGGTTTTGAAAGCCATTATACCCTTCATTCTTTTGCTGAAAAGCTGAATGGACTGGGCGAAAAGATAGGTGTGCGGGTTGTCCCGACCACAGATCTGGTGGAAAAGCTGCGGGCAATCAAGGATGAGGATGAGATAGCCAAACTGCGGGCCTCGGTTGACCTGAACGAACAGGTCTTTGACGAGGTGTACAGCTCTATTCATCTCGGCCAGACTGAACGAGAGATTGCCCTTGTCCTTGAGTCCACCATGCGCCGGATGGGCGCCCAGTCCCCGAGCTTTGATACGATTGTCGCAACGGGCAGCAACAGCGCCTTACCGCATGCGGTTCCTGGCCCGGTGACCATTGAGCGCGACCAGCCCGTGATGATAGATATGGGGTTGATTCTCGATGGTTATTGCTCTGATATGACCCGGACTTTTGTTATTGGCGAGCCGGATGAGCATTTTCTGACTATCCACCGGCTGGTGCGCCGAGCCCAGCTTGCGGCTATCGAGACGATTCGGGCGGGAGTCGCGGCGGCCAAGGTCGATACAGTCGCCCGTGATATCATTGCTGCTGCCGGGTACGGCCAGGCCTTCGGTCACTCCCTGGGGCATGGTGTGGGGCTGGCCGTCCATGAAGAACCGCGCCTTTCTTCCCGAAATGGAAAGAAGTTGCAGGCCGGAATGGTGGTGACTGTTGAACCCGGTATTTACCTCCCCGGTTGGGGTGGTGTCCGGCTTGAAAATATGGTAGTCGTCCGTGCAGACGGCTGTGAACTGCTCAATATAAATTCAACCTGGCTTGATCTGTGAACACTATGGGCGTACGTAAATATTTTGTTCTTGATACCAATGTCCTGCTCCACAATGCCGAATCTCTCACCTCTTTTGATGATAATTACGTGATCCTGCCGATGACGGTTATTGAGGAGCTGGACAGCTTCAAGCGCCATAATGATGAACTGGGGCGCAGTGCCCGCCATGTAATCAGGCAGATTGATCAGCTTCGTTCCCAAGGCTCGCTGAAGGATGGGGTGACCATGGCAAACAGTGGCATCCTGCAGATTATTGTCGAGCACAAGGAGATGCCGGGGATCTGTATTGATATGTCTGTACCCGATAACCGGATCCTGGCGGTGGCCAATGCCCTGCACCAGGAAGGGAAAAAGGTGATCTTTGTCTCCAAGGATATTAATGCCCGGTTGAAGGCCGATGCCCTTGGTATTGATGTGATGGATTTTGAGAAGCAGAAGTGTAATTTTGATGAGCTTTACACCGGCTGGCGAGAGGTTCAGGTCGCCACCGAGATGGTAGATCGCTTTCATGAGGGAAAGAGTCTGGAGACCGAAGGGTTCGACTTTCTGCTCAACGAGTTTATTCTGTTGCAGGATGCCGCAAACCCTAAGCACTCAGGAATGGGTCGGGCGGTGGGGCCAAACAGTCTGATCCATCTTAATGCCAGTTTTGAGAGCGTCTGGAATGTTCACTCGCGTTCCAAGGAGCAAAGGATGGCCCTTGAATTGCTTATGGATCCAAAGATCAGCCTGGTGACGCTTATCGGTCAGGCCGGCACCGGCAAGACCTTGCTGGCCCTTGCCGCCGGCCTTGAATGTGTCCTCCATCAGCAAGGGTATGAGAAACTGCTGGTCTCCCGGCCAATTATCCCTATGGGCAAGGATATCGGCTATCTGCCGGGTACAAAAGATGAAAAACTGTCTTTGTGGATGCAGCCGATCTTTGACAATCTTGTCTATCTGATGCAAAAAGATCATCGTAACGAGGAAGGCACGGTGCAGCAGAAGGTGAACATGCTGCTGAAGGAACAAGTGGTGGAGCTTGAGGCCCTGACCTATATTCGCGGGCGTTCCATCCCGAAACAGTTTGTCATCGTCGATGAGGCCCAGAATCTGACCCCGCATGAGGTGAAAACCATTATCTCCCGGGCTGGTGAAGGCACGAAAATGGTGCTCACCGGTGATCCGCAACAGATCGATAACCCGTATCTTGATTCCTCGTCGAATGGTCTTTCCTATGCCGTGGAAAAATTGAGAGGACAGTCTCTTTATGGTCATGTGACTTTAAGTAAGAGTGAAAGAAGTCCGCTGTCGGCTATTGCCGCCCAGTTGTTGTAATAAAATAAAGGCTGAAGGCTGAAGTGACCTATAGTTCGTCATCATGTAATCAGTTTTTCAGCATTTAACCCTCAGTCTTCAACCTTCAGCCTATCTACCTAAAAAAATGCGCCAATATGTCATTGATGATCTGTCCCCCATGGAGCGGGACAATATAGATTCGTATCTCAAACGTACCTTGAAACGAGGGCCGATGATCGGCCTGTATTGGATTGTCTTGCCGCCCGAGATGCTTTCCGAGTCTCAACAGGCGCATGTTGAAAAATGCGGGCCTTATTATTGCGGGGTTGAGGTGGAAAAATATGCAGTCCGTTTTGAGATGCTGGTGCGCAGTCATGCGAATCTGCATTGTGAGTGTATTGCCCATGCAACTCCGGCGCAGCGTCAATTTGTCCTTGATCTGGCGGATAAAATGCTGGACGAAGAGCTGATTCGATCTTGATCTTTACTTAATTTATACATTATCCGGTTTGTAACCTTGTTGGAGGCTTTATGAGTAGTTTGGTTGATTCTACCCCCCAATTCATCGAAGCGGTGTATCAGAAAATGGACACCAATATTGCCTTGGTCAAAAAACGGCTGGGCCGCCCTTTGACCTACGGTGAGAAGATCCTCTATGGCCATCTTGATAATGCGATGGAGGCCGACCTTGAGGCTGGCGTTTCCTATGTCAAGACCTGTCCGGATCGGATTGCCCTGCAGGATGCGACAGCCCAGATGGCCATCCTGCAGTTTATGCTGGCCGGCAAGGATGAGGCCGCCGTTCCGGTTACTGTCCACTGTGATCATCTGATCCGGGCCGAGCGCGGGGCTGAGGCGGATCTGCAGTCAGCGCGCATGGAAAATCGGGAAGTGTATGATTTTCTTGCCTCTGCCTCGCAGCGCTATGGGTTCGGCTGCTGGCTGCCGGGTGCCGGAATTATCCATCAGGTGGTGCTTGAACAGTATGGATTCCCTGGCCTGATGATGCTGGGTACTGACTCCCATACCCCGAATGCCGGCGGGATCGGGGCCTTTGCCTCAGGGGTGGGTGGGGCTGATGCCGTGGATGTCATGGTTGGTATGCCTTGGGAGGTGCTGCATCCGCGTTTTGTCGGTGTCCGTCTTACCGGTCAGTTGCAGGGGTGGGCCTCGCCCAAGGATGTGATCCTGAAGCTTCTGGGTATGCTTAGTTGTGCCGGCGGCACCAATCGGGTTTTTGAATATTTTGGTCCATGCGCCGCCACCATTTCCTGTACCGGCAAGGCCACGATCTGCAATATGGGCGCGGAGCTGGGCGCCACCACCTCTGTCTTTCCCTATGACGAGCATATGGCATCCTATCTTCATGCCTGTGGTCGCGGGGAAGCGGCAGCTCTCGCCGGCAAATACCTGCATCTGCTGCAGGCTGACCAGGAAGTCCTGGCCAATCCTGAAAAATATTATGATCAGATCATTGAGATTGATCTTGCAAGCCTGGAACCGCATCTGGTCGGGCCTCATTCTCCAGATCTTGCCGCCCCGGTCTCGGCGATGAAAGAGCATATTGAAAAGGGTGGGTATCCGGCAAATGTGACGTATGCGCTGGTTGGTTCCTGCACCAATTCCTCGTATGAAGATATGGGGCGTATTACCGCCATGGCTGAACAGATCGCGTCCAAAGGACTGAAATTGAAGATTCCTTTGCTGTTGTCTCCCGGTTCTGAGCAGGTTCGCGCTACCCTTGAGCGGGATGGTCAGCTTGCCAAGCTTGAGGCTATTGGGGTTACGGTTCTGGCCAATGCCTGTGGCCCCTGTATCGGTCAATGGACCAGAACAGGGATTGAACCGGGGTTCAAGAATTCCATTGTGACGTCGTACAACCGAAATTTTCCTAAACGTAATGACGGCAATGTCGGCACCTGCGGCTTTATCGCCAGTCCCGAGACCTGTCTAGCCTATGCCATGTTCGGTACCTTTAATGTGAATCCTTTTAGTGCGCAATTGCAGGCGGCGGATGGCTCTTTCTTTGTGCTGACCCCCCCTGATAAAGTGCCGGAAGTGCCGCTGCAAGGTCTTGTTCGTGATGAAGCCGGCTTTCTGGCGCCCATTGGTCCTATTGCGGAACGAACTGCGGTCCTTGTGCAGGTGGCGCCTGATTCGAAACGTCTGGCCCTGCTCTCTCCCTTTACTCCTTGGGATGGGCGTGATTTTATTGGCTTACGATTGCTGATGCAGGCCAAAGGCAAGTGTACCACCGATCATATCTCGCCTGCCGGTCCCTGGTTGCGTTTTCGTGGTCATCTGGATAACATCTCCGGGAACATGTTCAGTGGGGCTACCAATGCCTTTACCGGTGATACCGGGATTGGCCTGAATCAGTTGACAGGTGAACGGCAGCCGTATAATGAGGTTGCCCGGGCCTATACCGCTGCCGGTGAAAACTGGCTGGTGGTAGGCGATGCCAATTATGGGGAGGGCTCTTCCCGGGAACATGCGGCCATGAGTCCTCGTCATATGGGGGGACGCGTGGTGATTACCCGTTCTTTTGCCCGTATCCATGAAACCAATTTAAAAAAACAAGGGGTGCTGCCTTTGACTTTTGTCAGTGGTGCCGACTATAATTTGATTCAGGAGACTGATCGGGTGGATATTCTTGGTCTGACCGAACTTGCTCCCGGCTCCACAGTGACGGCCGTATTTCATCACGTCGATGGATCAGATTCGGCGTTATCTCTGACTCATTCCCTTAATGCCGAGCAGATCGTCTGGTTTAAGGCGGGTTCGGCTTTGAACTTCTTGCGGGGATAACAAGGACTCAATATGACCGCCTGAAGCTATGGATGCATGAGACTATAAAAGATATTTGATGTGACTATTCACCTGTTGGGATCGATGATTGGTCTCACGTAGAGACGCAGAGGCGCGAAGAATGATAAAAAATGAGACAGGAATAATGGGTTTTCTCTACGTCTCAGCGCCTTTGTGGGAAAAGTTACAGGGGCTTCAAATCACAAAATGAGAATGTATGCTGAATAGTTACGGCATCATTTGCTTCTTTCGTAAGGCAATGATGCTACAATTTCGCCCTGTTATCCCATTGCCCTTGCGGTTGGCGCGGCGGTAGGAAAAAAAATCTTGGTTGCAGCAAGTACAGATCATCGCTGTCCTGATTTTTTCTGGCTGCAGGCCGGCATCCATGAGCTGTGATCGGGATATCTGCCAGAAATCAAAGTGATTGCGCTGCTGCTGAAAGGCCAGGAAGGAGGCGGGAAGTTCCTGGCGATGGTTGATAAACTCAGCGCAGCAGGGTCCCAATGAGGGACTGATGCTGGCCAGAATGTCTTCAGGGCGGGAGTGATAACAGGCGTTCATCATCCGTACTGTTTTCTCGATGATTCTGAGAACACTGCCTCGCCAGCCGCAATGTACTGCGGCTATTGCCGATTGAACAGGGTCATGCAGAAGAATGGCCTGACAGTCGGCATGTTGGATCATCAATCCCACATCTCTCCTATCGGTCATCAAGGCATCAGTCCCATCCATCTCCTGATCACGCTCAGGCGTTTCCTGAATCCTGAGAATCTGGTCACCATGCACCTGGCTGGCCGAAACCAGACGGCTGATCCCCAGAGAATGTTTCAGCAACTGGCGATTGGCTTGCACCTTTTCTGCTTGGTCACCAACACCGAAACTGCAGTTGAGTGAGGAAAAAGGGGAGGCACTCGTTCCCTGATGGCGGTCAAAGGTGACCTGAATGAGATCAGGAGTAGAGGGTGCGAGGAAGTAAGAGGGTGTGAGCATGGAGAGGTAAATCTGGAGGCTGTCTGCATAAAATAAAAAAAGGGAAGGTTCCTTAAAAAAAGGAACCTTCCCAGCTTACTCATCTATCTGTTCTCTTTGAACAACGATTTAGAATGTTGCCTCAAGGGTTACATAAACCTGATCAGCACTCTCGACGGGATCCTGTCCCATCATGCGCAACTTCGCAAGATCTGTAGCATCACTCAGGTCGTAGGCCTTCTGGTTCCAATCGCCGGAACCAGAATAATTGTACTCGTAACGTTGATAGCCGAGGCGCATAAAGGTCTTGGCGTATTTAGAGATAGCCTTGCCCGTGGGCAGGTCATAGATGCCATAGACCTCATAAACATTACCGCGAGCGGCAATCTTGGACTGATAGAGATCATCATGTCCTGGGGTGAAGGCGATCCAGTCCTTGGAACCGTAGTTCCATTCAGCTCCCAGCTTGAGCCCGATTGGATCGATATCATAACGGACACCAACATGGGCATGGTAACCGTTCTCGCTGTCTGTATTATAACCATTCTGACCCATGGCCATGCCAGCATAGTCATTGAGCATACCCTTGTCGTTAGGATCGGTACGGCTCCAGCCACCGGCTACGAAGTAGTTCAGACCGGCAATCTTGTCCATATAGGTAGCACCGGAGAGGATAATGTTACCCGTCGTGTCTCTTGGACCCATTAGGCCATAAAAAACTTTATCGTTAGAAGTATCCTGCCAGTTGGGGTAATTAAAGACATTGGCAGCCACGAAAGACTGGGCATAGAGAAAACGATCTCCCTTCTGCAGGATATCCCAGCTCATCCCAATAAAATCGGTATCATTCAAACCCTGGCCATCTACCTGGAGTCCATCTTCAAAACCCCGTCCGTAGCAGACACGAACACGACCGGCGCCCAGATCTCCACCCCATTTGTAGGCATAACCCATGGAAATTCCATCAAAGGCGTAATCCATGATCAACGGGGTGCCGCTGCGCTCGGTGGAGTTCATGCGGATGTTTGCTGGATTGCCATCAGTGGTTGGACGACGACCAATGGAGAACCATATGGGGGCGCCACCGATGTTGTTAAAGTTGAGATAGGCACGATCAACACGCAGGGCATTGTCAGAAGGGGTCCGGGTGCTGTTGCCATCAAACTGTGGAAAGGCGGTGTTGGAAGCATCGGTTGCTGCTGACTCCATACCCCAAACCTTGTACATGGCAAGACGACCCTTGAATTCTACGTTTTCTGTGACGCCTACCCGCATGTTCAGACGAAAACGGTTGGTCCATAAAGTGTCATTGTCAAGATCTCTACCAAAAACAGTTTGAGCACCGTAGTAATCCAACCGGGCACGGAAGTCGCCGTACAGTTTAACGCGAGATGCCAGATCCCAATCCGAAGCACGCTCATTGAGGCCGGTAACGCTATTGTCCAGATCGCCTACCTTGGCTTTGGTCGCGGCGTTAGCCTCGGCCTGAGCAGCCATTTGTGCTTTTAACTGGTCAAGTTGTGAACTCAGATCCTGGATCTTGCGATCTAAGTCACTGGATTTGGGGCCAACACCTGCAGAAGCAACTACAGGCAGGGCAATTAGGCCGGCAAGGGCTAACATGGAAAATTTTTTAATCATCTTCTTTCCTCCTACTTTTATTGAATTGTTACGATGCCAGAGTCCTCCTGAGACCCCAGGGTCGCATCCAAGACCCATCCTGCCCGGTTAAAGGGACTGGAGAGTCAAACTGTGCTATCTTTTTCTATAAGTATAAATTGAATAGAGTCAGAACCAGATAGAAAAATAATCAACTACAATAATTTGTACTACCGCATTTTTATTTCCATGTCAACAAATTATCCGATTTTTTTATTTGCTCTGTTCTCATGGTTCTGCGAGGAAGTTCAAATTTTTATCCTCTTATTTCCCAGTGTACAAAAAGTAATCTGGCCGGGTGGCACAATATATGGTAGTTGAAAAATTGTGCGAACAAGAATATAGGGCTTTGTCCATGTGGAGCGGAAAGGAGAGATGTTGAGTCTATGCCCTTCTGGCTTGACAAAGGATTGTTTTTTCATCCTTGGAATGTGTAAGCGAATATCATGGTCATCTATCATTTATAGCCTGAACAACCCATCCTCCTTATTATGCAACAGAAATCACCCTTTACGCTTCATGCCAGTGCGTCCTGCTGCGCCGCCCGAAGGGGCGAGGTGTGTACTCAACACGGCACATTTCAGACCCCCATTTTTATGCCTGTTGGCACGCAGGCAACGGTCAAGGCTGTGACCCCTGAAAACTTGAAAGAGATGAATGCCCAGATTATCCTTGGCAATACCTATCATCTGTACATCCGGCCAGGCCATGAATTGATCAAAAAATTTGGCGGGCTGCATGGATTTATGAATTGGGACCGTCCCATCTTGACCGATAGTGGGGGGTTCCAGATCTTCAGCCTCAAGGAACTGGCTAAAATCACCGAGCAAGGGGCTGCTTTTCGTTCGCATCTGGATGGCGCCAAGCTCTTTTTGAGTCCTGAGGAAGCGGTGCATGTTCAGGAGGCCCTGGGCTCGGATATCATGATGTGCCTTGATACCTGTATTCCCTATCCGGCGACTCGTGAGGAAACCATCAAGGCAACCGATCTCACCAGCCGTTGGGCCAGACGTTGCCGGGAGGCCCAGACTGATACCGGCCAACTCCTCTTTGGGATTGTTCAGGGCGGCATGTTTACTGATTTACGAAAAGAGCACGCGCAGACCCTTATTGATATCGGTTTTGATGGGTACGCACTCGGCGGGCTCAGTGTGGGTGAAGACAAGGACTTGATGCAGGAGATGACTGAGGCCGTCATCCCGCATCTGCCTGTGGATTATCCCCGATATCTGATGGGCGTTGGCACCCCTGAAGATCTGGTGGAGGGTGTGTATCGGGGTGTGGATATGTTTGATTGCGTGATGCCCACCCGCAATGCCCGCAACGGCACCCTGTTTACGTCAACAGGTAAGATTACCATTAAAAATGCCCGGTATCGGGACGACAAGGCCCCTGTAGACGCCAACTGTAATTGCTACACCTGTCGCAACTATTCCCGTGCCTATCTGCGCCACCTTTTCCAGTGTCGGGAAATCCTCAGTTATCATCTAAATACCATCCACAATCTCCATTATTACCTGAATCTGATGGCAGAGATGCGGGCCGCAATTGAATGTGATCAATTTACCACCTTCCGCAACGATTTTTATGGCAGGCTTGCATGTGAATGATTAACATAAATTAATTTTGAAAGGGAAATGTTCCTGATAGAAGAGAATGTTGCCATTTATATTACAATTTTTTGGAGGAATCAGTATGCCATCATTCGGAGCAGGGGGAGCAGGGGGAATTGCCTCTTTCATCCCTCTTATTCTTATTTTTGTGGTTTTTTATTTTCTGTTGATCAGGCCGCAACAGAAACAGGCCAAGCAGCAGCAGCAATTTTTAAATGATCTGAAGAATGGGAACAAGGTTATCACCAAAGGCGGTATCCATGGCACGATCACTGGGTTGACGGAGACTGTTGTTACCTTGGAGATCGCCCAGGATGTCCGCATTAAGGTCTCCCGTTCGGCCATTGCCAGTCCGGAAAGCGCGAATGCAGTGGCTCCAGTCAAGGCCGGTGGTTGAGGGATCGGCGGCTGTTGATGCTCTGCAGGTTGCAGAGGACGCTCCGCCACAAGGGTTGATGCTGTTCAGGCTCAACCCTTGTGGCGTTTTTGTTGTATGTTCTATGACAGGGCTGCAAAGGGTTGGTAAGTTCAGAAAATCTTTACAAGACTTTCTTTTTTTGATAAAGAAAAGATATGGATTGGTTGAAAAGCTTAATAATGGATAATATGACTTTTCTTTTGCTTGGGTAATTAAAGGAAGGAGCGCCAGATCATGACGAGTCAGGAAGCCATTGGTATCCTTATGTTGAGTCCATTTTATTTCAAAATGTCCCCCGTTGACCGGAAAAAATTGGTGCAGGAATATTGTGATTTTTTTAATACAATTGCAGTGCGGCAGAATGATTCGGATAATAACAAAAAATAGCAGAAATTCCCATTTCCTTCCCGCCCCATTTAGCCCTATCTTTTCCAGACATCTTTTTGATTTGAAAACCCTAGCATAATGTCAATCAAGTTACTGGCTATTGAACTGTATCGCGCCCAGCAGAATGTTGATCACATTGAAGCGCAACTTGAGGTAACACCCTTGAACGCATTAGAGGTCGTGCGTGAGGAGTTGCGTCAGGCCCAGGCGGAATTGCAGCAGTTGCGCAAGATGCTTGATGATAAGAAGGTGTCTTCTTCTTTAAAGACCCATTCCCGTTTGTATTAAACTAAAAAGTAACAGATCATACTGTTTGTTGTTAATATATCAGGCTAAGAGGCAACAGGACATGATATTGCCCTGTGTTCAAGAGATTGCCCAGATACAGACGATTAATGTGACGGTTATTTTTGAACGAAGGTTAAAGGTAAGGAGAGGTGATGGAGAATATCCTCTGGTGGCATTGGATTGTCCTGGGAATCATCCTGGTTCTTATGGAACTGGTGGTTCCGTCCCTCACCATTTTCTGGTTTGGCCTGGGGGCTCTTGTGACGGGCCTGTTGCTGGCCATACTCCCCGAGATCTCGCTGAAGTGGCAAGTGCTGGTGTTTTCTGTGTCCAGTATCGGATTTACCTTCTTCTGGTTTCGTCTTTTCGTGCCACGGAAAAAAATTAAGGCCTTGCGGGTTGATGAACAGGCAGCCATTGGTCAGACCGGGATCGCTGCCACTCGGGCCATGGTCCCGGGAGAGATGGGGCGGGTGGTTTTTTCTGTCCCGGTGCTGGATGATGAATCCTGGATGTATCTTGCTGATGAACCAATAGAAACGGGTAATCGGGTTCGGGTGACAGCGATTCTTTCTCCAGAGCGAAAAGGGCGGGCCCAAGACCGGATTCTTAAAGTGGAAAAAGTACGGTAGCATCGCTAACCTTTTGACAGGAGGAATAAAACATGAACGTAGGTCTTATTATCGTTGTTGCTCTTCTGGTTCTAGTGGTGGTGACCATTGCCAGCGGGATCAAGATTGTCCCGCAGGGTTATGAGTATGTTATCATGCGTCTTGGGAAGTATCATGTCACGCTGACGCCGGGTCTGAATCTGATCATTCCGTATATGGATACCATTGCCGCCAAGGTAACGAGAAAGGATATCTCGCTTGATATCCCGAGCCAGGAGGTTATCACCCGTGATAATGCGGTGATCATCACCAATGCCATTGCCTTTATCAACATTCATACCCCGCACAAGGCCATTTTCGGCATCGATTTTTATGAACATGCCACCAGGAACCTGATTATGACGAATCTGCGGGCCATTGTCGGCCAGATGGACCTGGATGACGCCCTTAGCTCCCGAGAGCAGATCAAGATTAAATTGATTCAGGCCATTGCCAATGATCTTGAAGATTGGGGGCTGACGGTCAAGAGTATCGAGATCCAGGACATCAAGCCATCGACCACTATGCAGGCCTCCATGGAGCGACAGGCGGCGGCTGAGCGGATTCGCCGGGCGGCTATCACTGAGGCCGAAGGAGAAAAACAGGCTGCGATCCTGACGGCAGAAGGTCAGAAACAGAAGGCCATCCTTGAGGCGGAGGGGAGTCTGGAGGCCTCCAGACGGGAAGCCGAGGCCCGTATCGTTCTCGCTCAAGCCACCAAAGATGCCTTGGCCCTTGTGCAACAGGGGATCGGTGCTGAGCAGTTGCCCGCTCTCTATCTGCTGGGCGAAAAATATATTGCCACCTTGCAGCATCTGGGCGCTTCCGCTAATGCCAAGACCGTAATCCTGCCTGCGGATCTGCCGGCGGCGATTCAGGGGATGTTTGGTCTTAAGATTTCAAAATAGCAGCATGTTTTACAAGTTTGTCCTGCGTGTCTTCGTTGTAACCGTTTGAGAAAAGAATGAAAAGTTACTACCTCATCATGATTTCGGCAGGAAGATAAAAATCCTATGGAAGTAAAACGTCTTTCCTGTGCATCCTTACAGGAGGTTAGGGACGAAGGCTTGTTGATGGCGCTTTCCTCTGTCCCTTTTATGCTTGCCGGCATAGCCTGTTTTTAAGTCAAACCGTCCCTTCAATACAAATTCTGATCATTCAAAATACCCGTTAATTGTTCTTGTTCACTGATTTGTAATGGATGAGGTGTGTGGAAAAAATGAACCCTTATATTGTTACCCTGGTTTTACTCTGTTGTAGCAACGTCTTTATGACCTTTGCCTGGTATGGTCATCTGACCAATATGGCGCATCGGACATGGATTGTCGCGGCACTGGTGAGTTGGGGGATCGCCTTGTTTGAATATCTGCTTCAGGTTCCCGCCAACCGCATTGGTCATCAGGTCATGAATGTGGGCCAGTTGAAGATCCTGCAGGAGGTCGTGACCCTGTCAGTTTTTGTCCCCTTTTCTCTCTTTTATGTGAAAGAAAAGCTGTCCCTCGATTATCTGTGGGCCGGGATCTGTCTGCTGGGGGCGGTCTTTTTTCTGTTTCGTTCCCGGATCATGGGGACATGAAAGGTCTGTTGTTGGTGACAAGGTACATGAAATGCGAATTGCAACGAGCTGGATCCTGAGGAGAAAGACGGTATGGCGCGGTTTCTGAAAAAGAACAAGACGATCCTGCATCGGACGCCGGGTTCTGTTATTTTTGTCGGCAGTCAGAAGATGAAGCAGGCCAAGGTCAGCGTTATGGATTATGATCAGGGAAGTCTGCGGGAGCTTGATTTGAAAAAGATTGCGGATGGTCAACGATTCAAGAAGAGTGATAGCGTCACCTGGATCAATGTTGACGGGGTGCATGATACCGATCTGATCACGGAGATCGGCAGGACTTTTGATCTCCATCCCCTGATTCTTGAGGATATTGTCCATACCGGACAACGGCCCAGGGTGGAAGAGTATGACGACTGTCTTTTTCTGGTGGTCAAGATGTTGCGTTTTGACAAGAATCAGGAACAGGTTATTGGGGAACAGTTGAGTATGGTGCTTGGCCCGGGCTTTCTGCTTACCTTTCAGGAGCAGGCAGGTGATACCTTTGAACCGGTGCGGGAGAGGATCCGCCGGCAGAAAGGGAGGGTCAGGGGGGCGGGGATTGATTATCTTGCCTACGCCCTGCTCGACACCGTGGTTGACAACTATATCTTTATCATAGAGCGATTGGGAGAAAAGGTGGAGGATCTTGAGGAAGAGGTCCTTTTTGCTCCCAGTCAGGCGGTGCTGGAAAAGATCACCCGCTATAAAAGGGAGATGAACTATATCCGCAAATCGGTCAGACCGTTCAGGGAGCTTATTCTACAGTTAAATTCGCTCGATTCAGATCTGATAAGCGATAAGACGGTTCCTTTTCTCAGGGATATGCAGGGTCTGGCCCTGCAGGCGGTTGAGATTATCGACACCTATCGCGAAATGCTTTTTGACCACCTGAATGTCTATAATACCGGGGTGAGCATAAAGTTGAATGAAATCATGAAGGTGTTGACCATCTTTTCCGCCATCTTCATTCCCTTGACCTTTATTGCCGGGATCTACGGGACCAATTTTGAATATCTTCCTGAGCTTCATTATCGATACAGTTACTTTGTCTTCTGGGCGGTTCTGCTGCTGGTGGCCTTGGTGATGATCCGTTTTTTCAAGAAACGAGACTGGTTATAAGTCCCTTGATGGCATTGACACGGCCGACAGGTCTTGAGTATAGTGCGCCGATGTAAGTTTTTTGCAAGGAGAGTTGTCAGATGATGGGCGAGAAAATGTGTAGAGATGCTCCAAGAAAATATCCATGGAGAGTGAAGGTGGATAGATTGAGCAGGTACACATAGTAAGCCGTTGTTCAGGTAAGTGAAGACTCCGAAAATAATTACTACATTACAAGATTGTTAACGGCATAAGGGGCTGTAAGGAAATAGAAAACGAGAGTGGTTATTTCTTAACGGCCCCTAATCATTTCAGCGGAGAGTATATCTCTGTTCATTGTGTTAAAGGAGGTACAGTTGTGCGTTTACCAGGATCAAACAGGAAAAATGCCTTTTACGAATTACTGGAAAAACAGGCTGATGCGGCGATGCGTGCGGCACAAGCATTTCAGGTGTTGATACACGATTTCGACAATCGCATCCAACATGCAGCCAGGATCAAGGAGATCGAGAATGAGGCCGACCTTATCACTCATAGTCTTGCTAACTTGATCGACTCCACTTTTGTCACCCCGCTGGACAAGGAAGATCTGCATGCCCTGTCCAGTCAGCTGGATGATGTTACCGATTCTATAGAGGCCTGCACCGGTCGTATGGCGCTGTATCAGTTCGTCGAGCTCCGGCCGGACCTGGAATTATTAGTGAGCCAGCTGGTGCGGATTACCGAGGCCACGCTGGATGCGGTCAAGGTCTTACGAACTCAGCCAAGTCTGGAAAACATTCAGGGTATCTATAAACATATTCACGATATCGAAACAGAACACGACGGAGCCTTCCGCCGAGCATTGGCCAATCTGATCAACGCCCCGGATGCAGACCCGATCAAGGTGATCAAGTGGAAAGAGATTTATGACCGCATCGAAGCAGCCGTGGATAAGTGCGAGGATGTTGCCTATACTATCGAAAGCGTGGTCGTGAAATATGCATAGTCTGACACTTCTTGTTGTGCTGGTGGTGGTGTGTACCTTACTCTTCGACTACATTAACGGCTTTCACGATACGGCCAACGCCATCGCTACCGTGGTTTCCACCAGGGTGCTTTCCCCGCGTAGCGCCATTATCATGGCGGCTTGTCTGAACTTCGTGGGCGCCCTGGTCTCTACCCATGTAGCAGTCACCGTCGCCAGCGGTCTCGTTGATACGGCCCGTTTTCAAGCTGCTGATCTCCACCAGCCGGCAGCGTTCGCCGTTAAACTTAAAAACCAGGCCGATCCGGTCTCGCGTTTTCTGGCAGATCAAAGCTCGCCGGCAACCCAGAAGCTGCTTGCAGGTTACGCCGCAGATTCCATTCCCGCTTCTGAGTTGCAGGCTGCTCTGGTAGATGATTTGAACCGCATCATCACCCGTACTGATTTCTATTCGGCAGAGCGGTTCACAGGGATCACCCTGCCCGAGAAAACAGTAGAGAAAGCCGTGAAAATCGCCAAGCTGAAACCGGCGGAACGGGCCAATATCAACCGCGCCCTGCTGGAAAAGGTTTATGCGGAGGAACTCGGCTCAAACCAGCACGGCTTTCAAGTGGTGATTCTGGCCGCCATTGTCGGTGCTATTGTCTGGAATCTGATCACCTGGTACTTCGGCATCCCCAGTAGCTCCTCCCATGCCCTGATCGGCGGTTTGTGCGGCGCCGCTATTATTCATGGCGGTCTGCATGCCGTCCTCTGGGATGGAATTGTCCATAAAGTACTGATCCCGCTGGTGGGTTCACCAACCATGGGCTTTCTCCTAGGTTTTTTGATTATGACCATCATTTACAAAACCCTTTCCCATGTCCATCCTGGTAAAGTAAGTGCGACCTTTCGCCATCTGCAGCTTGTTTCCGCCGCCGCCATGGCCTTTACCCACGGTCTCAATGATGCCCAGAAAAGCATGGGTATCATCACCATGGCCTTAGTCAGTGCGCGCATACTTTCTGAACCTGTCGTGCCGACCTGGGTGGTGCTGTCCTGCTCCACTGTCATGGCGCTGGGGACTTCCGTGGGCGGCTGGCGGATCATCAAGACCATGGGCCACAAGATCATCCGCTTGGAGCCGGTCCACGGCTTTGCCGCCGAAACCACATCCGCCATCGTCCTTTTTGTGACCAGCCATTTCGGGATGCCGGTGAGCACCACCCATACCATCTCGGGCAGTATCTTCGGCGTGGGTGCCAGCAAGCGCTTGTCCGCTGTGCGTTGGGGGGTGGCCCAGACCATGGTTATGGCCTGGGTTCTGACTCTCCCCGCCGCCGGAATTGTCGCCGCACTTGCCTATGAGCTGTTCATGCTTCTCGGCCTTGGCAGATAGGGCACTTTCCTTGATCGTCCGCCATTCACCGGAGGTCACTGAGGATTAAGCTGGATTTCTTTTGAATCGCGGGCTGCATGAAAACCCCGGTGTTTGTGCGGTTCGTGATTCAAACAAGGGTTCATCCGTTCTGAAATTTTGTCATAAACCTTTTGTCAATCCAGTCCTTGATCCAGAAGGCCAGCTTGCCGGTAAAGAATAGCCATTTTTTACGTAAAACCCCTTGGCCGTTTCCCAGATTAAAGATCAGCAGATAGTCACCGCCGGGATCAAAGGGCATGAGCTCCTCACCCTGGAGAGAGGCCTTCAGGTTATGGAAAAGGATGGGATTTTCCCTGACCGCATAGACCCCCACCTTGTCGAGTGGCTGCGGCTGAAAAGAGATGCAGTCGCCGCCGCCAAAGATCTCCGGATAGTCAGGACTTTGCAGATAGCGATTGACCAGCAGGCCGCCATCCGGCCCAACGGCGATCCCGGCCTGACGAAAAAAAGAAGAGGGGTGGACGCCGGTTGCCAGGATAATAAAATTGGCGTATTCTGTGATCCCGCAATCAAAGATGAGGATATTGTCCTGGATCTTCTTCAGGTAGCCATATTCATGGATGAGCACTCCGTTGTCCTCCAGCAGATCCCGGCTCTTGCGGCGCACATTTTCCGGAAATCTGGGCATGAACCGATGGCCGGCAAAGAGTGATACCCTGGTTTTGTGACCGGTTCCGCTGACAAGATGGCGGAGATTTCCCGCCACCTCCACTCCGGCCGGCCCGCCACCGATAACAGCAAGAGTCACTGATTGCTGTTCCGCCTTTTTCTTGATCTGCTGCCGGGCCTCATAGAGGCGTTCAATGGGCTTTACGGTATAGATGCTGGAGGCGTCGCCGATGATTTCCGGAAGAGCGATGCTGCTGCCGGTATTAAAGGAGACGACATCGTAATGCACGTTTTTACCGGATGCCAGGTGCAGCCTGCGGCCGGCAGGGTCAAGCCCGACAATGGTGTCGCGGATAAAGGTGCCGCCCTGTTCCTCAACCCGCTGCCTGGTGGCAAACCGGATATCGTCAGGTTCGTAGGTCGCGCCGAGCATTCCAGGGCCCATGCCGGAATAGTAATGATATTCGGAAGGCCCGATGACGGTTACGGTGTGTCCCAGATCACGCAACAACCTGATGTTCGCCAGGGTAACCATGTGGGCATGTCCGCCGCCTGCCAGAACCAGATGCTTTCCCATATCCCGCTTTCTCCTCGCTGCTTTTTGAATAGATGGGTGTCTTGAGAAATCGAAACCCTATGAATCAGCTGATGGCCTTGGTGACAATTTCCCGGTCAAAATAGTTTATGGCCATACCCGCATCGACCACCAAGGTCTGGGCGGTGATGCCTGAGGAACGCTCCGAGAGGAGAAAGAGGGCGGTATCTGCGGCCTCTTGGGTAGTCAGCGCCTTCTTTCTCAGGGTGGCCGTTTCGGCAAAGAGATAACTGTCCACATAGCC
>CAISPV010000069.1 GCA_903887485.1 uncultured Desulfobulbaceae bacterium
ATCTTTCTTAAGCCCAACGACACGGTCATCGACCTGGGCTGCGCCACCGGCACCACCCTGCTGCAACTGGCCCGGTTGCTGCCGGATAAGGGGCTGCGCTTCACCGGCATCGATAACTCTCCGGCCATGCTCCACAAGGCCAGGATGAAGGCCGAGATGTTCTCCAAACAGGGCATTGTTTCCTTTATTGACCAGGACATCACCGACCTGGACCAGCCTGATAGCGGGGCCTTTATCCTCAACTACACCCTCCAGTTCATCCGGCCTCTCAGGCGAAAGGAGTTTATCCACCGGCTTTTTGATAACCTGCGGCCCGGCGGCGTCCTGATCCTCAGTGAAAAAAAGATCTCCCACGACCCGCTGCTGAACCGCAAATATATCGATATCTACCATCAGTTCAAGCTGGAACGCGGCTATTCGGAACTGGAGATCGCCAAAAAAAGAGAGGCCCTGGAAAATATACTGATCCCGTTTTCCATTGAAGAAAACCGGGAGCTCCTGCTGGGCGCCGGATTTGCAAGCGTCGAGACCTTCTTCCAGTGGTTTAATTTCGTCTCCTTTATCGCCATCAAACCCGAATGAAGCAGATGCCATCATCCCTGGAGTACCTCTCCCAGCTCCCGGCCACCGCCCGCCGCCAGGAGATCTCTGCCATCCATCAGGAGCGGCAGCAATGGGTCAACCAGCCCAAGAAAGGCTTTCTCCGCTACCGCAACCCCTATGAAGCGCTGACCCATTTTACGGCCCGAACCGTGGACTGCACCGGCGACACCGTCATCATCGGCGGCCCCGATGAACTGAGTGGCAGCGATCAGGCGCAGGTCAAAGCGGCCATGCGCGCCTTCATGCCCTGGCGCAAAGGCCCCTTTTCCGTCTTTGGTATCGACATCGACGCCGAGTGGCGGAGCGAACGCAAATGGCAGCGGTTGCTGCCCATGCTGCCCGACCTCGAGGGCAAGATCATCGCCGATATCGGCTGCAACAACGGCTACTACATGTTCCGCATGGCCCCCTACCGACCAAAACTGGTGCTCGGTCTGGAACCTTCCATGCAGCACTACTACTGTTTCAAGGCCTTGAACAGCATGGCCCGGCAGGAGGCGCTCCATATCGACCTGCTCGGCGTCGAGCATCTCTCCCTCTTTCCGGACTGCTTTGATGTCCTCTTCCTTATGGGCATCATCTACCACCGCGCCTCACCCATTGATGTGCTGCGAGACTGCTATCAGGCCCTGCGCCCCGGCGGCACGCTGCTTCTGGAATCCCAGGCCATCCCCGGTGAAGCGCCCATCGCCCTTTTTCCCGACAAGACCTATGCCAAAGTCCCCGGCACCTATTTTATCCCCACCGGTCATTGTCTGCAGCTGTGGATGGAAAAGGCGGGTTTTGACCAGGTCGAGCTCTTCTGCCAGCACCCTATGAGCGCCGAGGAGCAACGATCCACCGAGTGGATGACCTTTGAATCGTACCGCGATTTCATCGATCCGCAGAATCCAGCGCTGACCGTGGAAGGGTATCCGGCCCCGCACCGCGTCTTCCTGCGCGGCTCGAAAAAAGCGACATCCGGCTGACAACAAAGAAAAGATAGGGCAAAACTTGCCTTTGAGTGCAAGTGTGGTATATAATTGAAAATGATCAATTGACTATTCGAGAAAAAAGCACCCCGAATATTTATTGATGACAGCCTGATATTTTTTTAACAAGGAGCATATAGATGGATCAGAAATCCTGTACCCTTTGCAGCGGTGGCCTGAAAGGGGCCGAGGCAACCTTTGGTGAAGCGGCGGAAAAATGGGGGGTAAACGAAGTTATTTACACCTTTGAAGGGCATAAACTGCACCGGGAAAAAAATGCGATCTTTCTCAGCCAGCAGGAGCTGGAACGGGGCGATATCAGCATGGAGCTGGCCTCAAGGATGCTCAACCGTACCTATTACGAGACCACCAAGATCAGAAAAGTGCTGCAAACCATCTTTCATATGGTTAACAACGGTCACCAGATCTTTGTCATCGGCACCATCCTCGAAGACAATTCCGTAAAAGGCGGTACCGGCTGGGCTGTGGAACTGGCAAAACTGTTCAACCGCCCCCTCCACGTCTATGACCAGCCCCGCAAACAATGGTTTTCCTGGAAAGAGAACCAGTGGCAGGAAGACACCCCAATCATTGAATACGATACTTTTGTGGGATCAGGCACCAGATATCTCAACGATGCCGGCCGGGAGGCCATTATCAAACTTTTTGAAGATTCTTTTGACCCTCAATAATCTGGAGAATATCATGAACAAACACTGTCTTTTCTGTAACATCATTGCCGGCCAGGTCCCCGCCGATAAACTCTATGAAGACGATGAGTTCCTGGCCTTCCGGGATATCTCACCGCAGGCACCTGTCCATTTTCTGGTCATCCCCAAAAAACACATTGTTGGGCCGGCATTCATGGAAGAGGAAGATGACCAGCTGATCGGCAAGATGGTACGCACCGCAGCGCGGATAGCCAAAGATCTCGACCTTGTTGATGGCTTCCGTATAGTGTTAAATAATAGCGCCGCCGCCGGACAGACCGTCTTTCACATCCATCTCCATGTCCTGGGCGGCCGCCAGCTGCAATGGCCGCCCGGCTGATTTCCAAAAATGCGAAAAAGGAGAGGGGCGTGCCAAGAGAAAAAAGGCCCGCCCCTCTCTATGACAGACACGAAGCTGTCCGATCTCTGCCCCCAACAAATCCCGATTCCTGCCAGCACTCAATCCGCTATTCACAGGAGCCAGTTGATATGTACGACCGATATCAACTGGCTCCTGCGTGTTCTGGTAATTTTTATTTTGTAAATCCGAACAAGAATCAACATTTTCAATAAATAGTTAACATTGCCATTGGCTCCCTTCTGATATTTCTGCTTTGATGTTGCTGTTTGGGTGGGGGTATTATAGGGTATTTTCAATGATTTTGGCTGGAATTGGAGAGGGCTATGCTTTTGGGTTTTTGCTGCCAGCGGTTATTCAAACGACCCGGTGATGGCAAACTTCAGGCAATATGGCTTTGCTGGTATGCTGGTGAAACCCTTCCAGATGAGTGACCGGGAAAAGGTGATCGCCGAGATTCTGTAAATCATTACCATTGTTTCCCAACCCTTGATTACCTGTTTTTATTGCTAACCTCAGTCTTTTTTTGTCCGGAAAAGTCTTGCCAGGTCAACCACTTAAGGCTGATAATTTCATATGCTGTTAGCAGTGTTTTTCAACAATAGGTAATGTGATCAATTGCCCCGCCTCTACCACCTCACTGCATGCTGTCATTCAGGAATGAACGAATATGAATTACATGATCACCGGCGCGAGCACAATTTCAGGAAGATCGGCAAACATTTAGCGAGTCAGGATCTTAGAGTTTATCAAAAATTCCACAAATGGACGTGCGAGCAACTTTGCACCGAACGAATTGAGATGGTCTCTGTCGCGATACATAAAGGCTTGGTTTCTGCTTAAGTAGCAACTGTCGGCATTTTCCGGACAAGCCTTCGAAAAAGTATCAAAAACAAAAACATTCTCGTGTTCGCGACGTAAGCGGTTGAGTTTTTCCATGACCAGACCGATTTCTGTTTCCAAAGCGGCGCGCGACATGCTGCATGAGTTTAGGTCGTCAATATTGCACTCGCGAATGTCTTCAAAGTCGAACATCGGTGTGGGTCCAATTATCACTAACGAGAGCTTTCGCTTCTGGAGCATATCAGCAAGCAAAGACACCTGAGCTATCCAGGGATCAATGTCAGATTTCAGGGCAATGTGTGCTGCTCTCTGCAAATACAATCTTGATACAGCGATCACATCGCCGGGCTTTGCATTTTCAAGAATTTGATCATGAATGATCTTGCGCTCTGCGGATTGCCGGTCAGGGTTCGATGCAGGAAACGGTGCACCTGGGGTCTCGATCAAATGGATTCCCATGCCTAGGTCTTTGTGAAGCTCGTAAAGTAGTCCCTGCAGGTGTCCGGCGTGGCTGTCCCCTTCTAGCCAGATTGTTGGCATTCCACTCCCACTCTTTGGTACGACGGTACAGAGGCCAAACTTCTCCGGTGTAAGCGGACGGCTTTGATTGTCAACCACGCAATTCGGATTGTAAGGCAAACCGGATACAAGCAAGGGCAAAAATGCCGGAGGGTGGGTAGTGACGTCTTCTTCCGAGTGTTTCGATTCCAGCATTGTCAGCGCAGAGTAGATGGCGATCCCCGCCAAAAAGCTCAGCCCCAGCCCTATCTCAATATCCAGCCAGCGCCGGTTGCACCAGCTTCGCCGTCTCAACGGGCTTTCAATCAGGTGGTAGGAAAGTGTAGACAGCAACAGCATTGCCACGACATACAATCCTGTGATGCGCCACTCCTCGGGTAGCACAATTGGGGCCAGTGAAACAATCGGCCAGTGATACAGATACAGGGAGTACGAAATCTTGCCCACATACACAATCGGCGCAATGGAGAGCAGTCGCTGTACCGAAGTCTCAACCTGAAAGACCAGGAGCAATGCGGTAACTGCTACGGCCAAAATTGTCGTTATGACCGCATGTTCCTGAGGAACAAGGAAACAACCCAGCAGCGCAATCAGTAACAATGGAGCCCCGAAGGCGGCGATTTTGTGTGATGCGTGCGCCTTCATTTGTATGGAGATCAGGAATGCCAACGACCCGAGACCCAGCTCCCAAATCCGCATCGGCATCAGGAAGTAAGCCGCGGGTTGGTCGTATGAGTAGTAAAAAATGAACAGTGATGCTGAGATCAGGGAAATGATCATCAGTGTTCGTTGCAGGGGGCGAGCATTCGACTTCACACTGCGAATGAAAAGCCAGAAGATGATCGGGAAAACAATGTAGAACTGTTCTTCAACACCGAGCGACCACATGTGAGTAAATGCGTTGAACTTTGATGATGCGGCAAAATAGTCAAGTTCGGCGTTGAAAAGCACTATATTGGCAAGCCCGAACAGTGAGGCAATTCCGGTGTGAATCGATGCATATGGAAAGGGGTCAAAGGCAAGCACTACGATGCTGGTCAGCGCCACACAAACCAGCAGTGCCGGCCACAGGCGCCGGATTCGTCGCGCCAAAAAAATACTGTAAAACTGCTTGAAATTGACGGACTCTTTGCCAATAAGTGAGGCCGTCACAACAAAGCCGGAAATCACAAAAAATATGTCGACACCCAGAAAGCCACTGGAGAAGTACTTCCCCGGAAGATGGTTGATGATTACGGCGATAACTGCCAAGGCTCTGAGGCCATCAATATCGGCACGGTATTTCATGAGGCTCTTTTTTTTTCCGGCAACCAGTCCTGAACTGATGGAGGAAACAGATATTGCAAACCTTGGTCAGCTGCGATAAACTTTACACTCACATGATCACCCACAGGCAAATACTTGATATTACACTAATAACTACATAAATAATGACACAAGCGCAATGGTTTATTGTTCTTTTTCTAATTATTTTGATATGTTCACTTACTATATTCTGCCAGCTGGGATAATGACAAGACATTAAAGTCCGACAGACTCCTAGTGGTTTTATTTTTATTACTAAAGATTTTTTACTCGCCATCACCACTACCATTATCTTCCACATCGAATGGATCAGCGACACAAAAGGTGAACTCTGACAAGAACGATGCTAAATGGAAAGCAAGGGAGTTTGTGGGGGCAAGCCTTAAAGCCCAGTCAACAGCAACATGGCCGAATTACAATGAGTTTGCGGCAGCTCCTGAAAGTGGTGAGCCTGGCGTTTGGAAGGTAGCGGGATATGTTGACTCTCAAAACAGTTTTGGTGCAATGTTACGAAATGAATTTTTGGTCACCATGAAAAAAAATGGCGAAAACTGGGAGCTGATTGAGGTTTGGTTCAAAAAAAAATAAATTCGGGTGTCTGCCTTCTTTTATAGGAGGGAGGCGGTTTTTAGAATATTTAGGGTCAGAGTAAATTTAAATTTATGTAAACTGCCAGTGGACACCTCTACATTTTGTAAATCCATCCCAAGTTGAGGTGTCTACGGTGAATCTCTGACACAGGGATTCAAGCTCTCTCCTATCAATCACTCACAAAAGTTGAAGACAGCAAGCATCTGTAACTCCTTGCGTTGCCGATAATCACAAAGATGAGCGGGAATTGCCACCGTCCTTATCTTATCACTCACTCTCGTTTTTCTTGGCCTCCAGATCGTGCCAGCGGTCATAGAGTTGCCCTACCGTTGTCTGCGCCTCCTGCAACTCTTCCCAGCACTCATGAAGACGTGCAGGGTCTGATACCGTCTCCGGGGCATCCATAAGCGCCTGCAACCTTTCCTGCTCTTCTTCGGCCTCCAGGATCTTTTCTTCTATCTGGTCATATTCCCGTTGATCGAGATAGGAGAGCTTACTTGCCTTCTTCTTTTTTCCCGGGCTGCTGATTACTTCCGATATGGTGATGGCCGGTTTTTCATTCTCCTTGCCGCTCTCCTGCAGGGCGGCAAGCCACTGCTCATAATCGGCAAAATAATCCAAACCGCCACGCCCATCAAAACCAAGGACCCGGTCACAGACGCGATCGAGAAGAAAACGATCATGGGTCACGAGCACCAGCGCCCCCGGAAATTCAAGAAGGCTTTCTTCCAGTACGTCAAGAGAGGGGATATCGAGATCATTGGTGGGCTCATCAAGAAGCAGGATATCGGCTGGCTGCCGCATCAGCTCGGCAATCAAGATCCGGGCCTGCTCGCCGCCGGAAAGCTGTCCCACTGGGGTTTCCAGCTGTTCGGGCTGAAAGAGAAAGCGCTTGGCCCACGAGATCACATGCATGGACTGCCCCTGACAGACGACGGCATCACCATCAGGGGCCAGGGCCCGGCGCAAGGTCACGGCCGGATTGATCCTTTCGCGCCGCTGATCAAAACTGACGATCCGCACCCCGTCCGCCACCACTATTTCTCCACAATCAGGAACAGCCGCCCCGTCCCCACCACCAGCGGCTGCCAGAAGCTGCATCAGTGTGGACTTGCCGCAACCATTGCGCCCCAGCAGCCCAAGCCTTGAACCGGGAGAAAGGACCATATCAAGCCCCGAGAACAGCAGCCGTCCGTCATAGCTCTTGCCAATACCGTGGGCCTCAAGAAGCTTGCGGGTCTTTCTGCCGGTCGCATCAAATCCTATCTGCACACTTGACGTTGCCCGATTGCGGGTCTTGACCTGCGCCAGCTCGTCCTGCAGCCGGTGCGCCTCATCAATCCGATAACGAGCTTTGGTGGCCCGGGCCTTGGGGCCGCGCCGAAGCCACTCGGTCTCCCGTCGGACCTTGTTCGACAACCGCTCTTCCTGTTGCTGCTGCTGGCCCAGAAAGGCTTCCCGCTCTTCCAGGAATCTGGCATAGTCCCCCTGCACCTGAAAAGAACCATCGGGATACAGGGCCGACAACTCCACCACCCGGCTGACCGTATTCTCGAGAAAACGACGGTCATGACTCACCAGCAGGACTGCGGATGGCCCATCAGAAGATGGACTGCACAGCATCTTCTCCAGCCAGAGGATCCCCTCGATATCCAGATGATTAGTGGGCTCATCCATAACCAGGATATCAGGCCGCACCACCATGGCGCGGCAGATGGAAAGGCGCTTACGCCAGCCGCCGGACAAGACGCGAACCGGGACAGCGGGATCAGGAAATTCGGCCCGGCTCAAAAGGGTATGAACCCGATTATATTGCTCGGTCTCATCGAGATCGAGACCGGCAAGGGGTTGCTGCAGATTTTCGGCAACACTCTTCTCCTCGTCAAAGAGATCCGTTTGGGCCAGATAGGCCGTGCGCACATGCCGCTGCACCAGGATCTTGCCCTCATCGGCATCAATCTGATTGCAGATGATCTTAAGCAGGGTCGATTTACCGCTGCCATTAGGGCCAATCAAACCGATGCGATCATCATCGTTGATCGAAAGAAAAATATTTTTAAACAAGGTTTGAGCGCCAAAAGACTTGCTCAAGGACTGACAACTGAGAAGATGTGCCATAAAAAAATGAGTGTGGGTTCGGGCTGGTAAAGCCTTGAATATTCTTTGATTAGAGAGATGGGAAAGCCATCAGCGAAGGAACAAGGTGGCTTTTTTATTGATTATTGCGTTCGCTGCGATTATAACAACTCAGATTACATAGTAAAATTGTAAGAAAAGAGAATAATTCTCGACAGTTTTAATTTGCCGCCAAACTCTTTTATACAATCAATCGGGACAAACTGCAATGAGCGACCATATCCATATCATTATTACCGGGGCCAAAGAAAAGGCCAGAACCATCCTTCTTTCCAGAAAAAAACTCAAACTGGGTGTTGCCCTCAGCGTTGGCCTCCTCTGTGCTGCTGTTGTTGGCGCTGTCGTTTCCACACGTATGTTTGTGGAAAACAGCAATCTGAACGCGCAAGTTGCCGCCATGAATCTCAAACTGATTGAGAGCACCCAGGAAAGTCGGAATTACGCTGACCGGATCGATGACCTTCTTTCCATGAAGACATCGCAAACCGCAACATTTGAGGCGGAAAAAGAGGCCCTGGTCAACAAAACCCTCGCTGAATTCAATGAGCGGAATGAACTCATAGAAAATATCATCAAGAATCTTGGGATAAAGATAAAAACACATACACCCATAGCCAACAGCGGTGGTCCGTATATCCCTCCCTCTGAATCCTTACAGGAAGACCTACTCCTGCGTGCCGACAAAAATCTTGACATCCTGCGCCGCACCCCTCTCGGACGCCCACTTGCAGGCGCGATCAGCTCCCCATTCGGCTACAGAGAAGATCCAATCAACGGGGAAAAAGGCTTTCATTCCGGGGTTGATATGCAAGCCAAGCGTGGAGAAAAGGTTGCAGCCACGGCAGATGGCACGGTCATTCAAGCCAGTAACAATGGCGACTATGGCCATTTCGTTGAGATCAGCCACGGAAACGGTTTCACTACCAGTTTTTCCCATCTGCAGGAATACAAGGTAAAAAAAGGTGATAAGGTCAAACGGGGTCAGGTTATAGGATTGGTTGGCAGCACTGGCCGCTCCACTGGTGTGCACCTGCATTATGAACTCTGTCAGAATGGAAACCCCATTAATCCTGTAACCTTTATGCAAACAGCAGATCTCTTCAAAGGGGCCGCCATTGCAGAGATCAAGGCCGAGTCCAGCAAAAAGATGATAGCGGTTGCTTCTCTGTCAAAACAGTCTCAGGGACATACCCATGCAAAAATTAAGGCTCTGTTCCCGTTAAGTGTTGAAAAATAAGCAATGGTTCTTATCTTTTTGATATATCACAAGAAGGAGGGAACCATGGAGAACGAGTCCTTTTCTAAATTGTTAGTTCAAATCACCGAGATGGATCATCGGCAA
>CAISPV010000070.1 GCA_903887485.1 uncultured Desulfobulbaceae bacterium
ATTTTCCAGGTTGTATTTATGCGTTCGTGTTCGGTTATAAGGAGAAGATGTTCCATTACGCACAGGTCGATGAAGATGTTATGAATTCCAAGACCGTGTCCTATCGCGCGATGGGGAATCCCGATGATGTCCAGTATCAGGATCCCGGTGCAGCAGTTATGACATCCCCGGTGCAGGTCAATGCGTTAAAATCTAACTTTGATCGCTATAAAGCAGACACTGAACAGAGGATTGTCAGTCTGACAAGGCAAATTGATTCAGGGCTTTCTCCAGAAAAAGGAGAGGGCCGGAGATAATTCTCTTTTGTTTGCTTGAAATGTTGCTATAGTTGTTTGAGATGTTTGTCTCTTCATGTTGTGGCCTTTGTTCTGGGTGCGATATGCAATTGACGTGTTTGCTTGAAATTTGTTTGGGGTTTTTGTGAAATCTGTTTTCCCTGCCCTGTTGGTGATCTTTAGAATGTTGAGCCAACTCTCATAAAAAGGGTATCTCTACGGTTTTCCAAAGGAAGTTTGCCTGGCAAACTTCCCGACGAGGCTATGAGTTATGCCCACCTATTTCATAGGTTTAAATATTCTGCTGACACGGCAGGGTGGGGATTTTTTTATTCTCAGAATAATAACTTTTATTCTGTTTTTATATCCAGGGCGCTTTAGAGAAAGGTCTGCAGGTCACGTTAAAGCGTGACAAGGCAGATCGAGGCGAGTTGACTGGAATTCATCAGCAAAATTATTGATTGCAGTTGGAATGATGCTGAACAAGATTACGAAATTTGGGAAGAAAAATTGTGTTTATATACTGAGTTGGTGAAGTACGGACGAAATGTTATTTTGAAATGTCTGTAGGTCTTTGACCGGTTTTATATAGAAAAATTTAGTGTTCATTCTCCCTGATTTAGGGTGATATCGACAGGCGTTTCCTGATTTAAGTGCGGCTGTGATTATCTGGATGTTAAATTGTGTAATAACGTTAACAGGTTGGCTGTTGTTGGTCATTGGGTCGTTGTTACTGCTGTGTCTCTTCCCCCTTTCTCGTTTTTTGTTTCTCTTTGGCGGTCAGGTTTGCTCTTGTCCGCTGTCATGTTCCTTTCCTGTTCAATCAGATCTTGCCTACCAGGATTAGATCGTTATGGAGATATTGAACCAGCCAGTTTTGCTGTTGCCGCTTGGGTTATTGCTTGGCGTCATCGGCGGTTTTCTTTTACGAAAACGTTTTGTTGAGAATCATCGGGCCAACATAGAAAATCAGGGAAGACAGCTGATAGAAAATGCTATTGCTGAGGCAGAGCGGATCAAGAAAGACGCTGTGTTGCACAGTAAAGAAGTTGCTTATCAACTGAAACAGGCCGTTGAGGAGGAAATACGGGTTGATAAGGATGATTTAAAGGATGAGCGACGACAGCTCAGTGACAAAAAAGAGCAGTTGAAAAGAGAAGCCGAGAGCCTGGCTACAAGGCAGGCTGAAATTCAGCAGGGAGAGGCCAGTCTGCGTCAGCAGGAAGAGGGATTGCAGAAAAAAAATAATGAGGTGGAGCAACTTGTACTCCGTCAGCGTAATGAGTTGGAAAAGATAGCAGGGATTGGTCGGGAAGAGGCAAAAAAATTGCTCATGGATTCAATGGAGAGTGAGGCGCGCATGCATGCCGCTAAAAAACTTGCTCGCATTGAAAATGAGATGAAGATGGAGGCTGACAAAAAAGGGAAGAATATTTTGGCCCTTGCCATCTCTCGTTATGCCGGTGATTATGTTGCGGATAAAACGGTATCCATGGTTCCTCTGCCCAATGACGAGATGAAAGGCAGGATCATCGGGCGTGAGGGGAGAAATATCCGGGCCATTGAGGCGGCAACGGGTATTGATATCATTATCGACGATACACCCGAGGCTGTGATCCTTTCCGGTTTTAATCCGGTCCGACGTGAAGTTGCCCGTCTTGCCCTGTTGCAGCTTATCAATGATGGCCGGATTCATCCAGCCCGGATTGAAGAGGTGGTTGCCAAGGTCACCAAAGAACTTGAGGTAACCATGCGGGAGGCTGGAGAACAGGCCACTTTTGATGTGGGTGCCCATGGAGTTCATGTCGAGTTGATTAATCTTCTTGGCCGGTTAAAATATCGAACCAGTTATGGTCAGAATGTCCTTCAACATTCTCTGGAGGTTGCGTTCCTCTGTGGCATTATGGCCGCAGAGTTGGGCATTGATGTAAAAATGGCCAAGAGAGCAGGTTTGCTCCATGACATCGGCAAAGCGGTTGATCATGAAGTGGAAGGCTCACATGCGATTATCGGTCGTGATCTGGCCAGGAAGTATGGTGAGCCAGAGGAAGTGGTGTATGCGATTGGGGCACATCATGAAGACCTGCCGCCGCAAAGTGTCCTTGATATCCTGGTGCAGTCGGCGGACGCCTTGTCCGGTGCCAGACCCGGAGCACGGAAAGAGATGCTCCAGACTTATGTGAAACGCTTGGAAGATCTTGAAAATATAGCAAATTCATTTGAGGGTGTAGAGAAATCATATGCCATTCAGGCCGGACGGGATCTGCGGATCATTGTTGATTCCAAAAAGATTCAGGATGCTGAGGCCATCCTGCTCAGTCAGGATATTGCCAAGTCCATTGAGGCGCAGCTGACTTATCCGGGACAGATACGGGTCACTGTTATTCGGGAGACCAGGGCCGTGGAATTTGCCAGATAGTTTTGGTAATAAGAGGAAAAATAACAGCTATGCTTTCCATTGATGAACAGATAAAACTCATTGAGCGGGGAATCGTTGATTGTATCTCTCGCGAGGAACTTGTTAGAAAACTGAAAAAATCGGTAGCAACCGGGATTCCGCTACGGGTGAAGGCCGGTTTTGATCCAACCGCCCCTGATCTGCATCTGGGCCATACGGTTCTGTTACAGAAGCTGAAACATTTCCAGGATCTTGGTCATGATGTTTATTTCTTGATTGGTGACTTTACCGGTATGATCGGAGATCCAACCGGCAAGTCTGAGACCAGAAAGGCCCTGACTCGTGAGGATGTGGCGAGGAATGCGGAAAGTTATAAGGAACAGGTTTTCAAGATTCTTGATCCTGAGAAGACCAAGGTGGTCTTTAACAGCCAGTGGCTGGCCGAGCTTGACTCCTTTGCCATGATCAGGCTTGCTTCTGAACTGACCGTGGCCAGGATGTTGGAACGGGAAGATTTCAAGGTTCGTTTCCGGGAAGGTACTCCCATTTCTATCCATGAGTTTCTCTATCCGCTGATCCAGGGGTATGATTCTGTGGCCATAGAGGCTGATGTGGAAATTGGTGGTACCGACCAACTTTTTAATCTGCTCATGGGGCGTGATCTCCAGCGTTCTCGTAAACAGGCCCCCCAGGTAGTGCTCACCCTTCCTCTTCTTGAGGGACTTGATGGGGTGCAGAAGATGAGTAAGTCTCTGGGTAATTATATCGGGATTACGGAATCGGCCAATGATATCTATGGCAAGGTCCTTTCTCTCTCTGATCAGTTGATGTTCCGGTATTATGAATTGTTGAGCGAGCTGGCCGCAGAACAGATTGCCGCGCTGAAGAGGGAGATGGAGGTTGGTACTCGTCACCCCAAGGAGATCAAGAAACAATTGGCCCGGGAGTTGACAGCACGCTTTCATTCAGAGGAGGCGGCGTTGCAGGCGGAGCAGAATTTTGAAAAAGTCTTCCAGAAAGGCGGGCTGCCTGATGATGTTATCGAGAAGCAGATAACCGCCACTGAAGACCTATGGCTTCCACAGTTGCTGGTTGATGCGGGGCTTGTTACCTCTACTTCTGATGGGAGACGGATGATTAAGCAGAACGCGGTTTCGCTTGATGGTGAAAAGGTGACGGATGTCAATGCGGTGGTGAAACCGCATGGCGAGCTCTTGCTCAAGGTCGGGAAATTACGTTATTGCAGGGTTTGTTTCCAGTAAAAGGAATTTAAAGACCAAAGCAAAAAGGCTTGTAACCTGTTAAAGGTTGCAAGCCTTTTTGCTTTATAGATCTTGTGTTGCAATCAGTTGATGCTTGTCTTCTGTTGTGATCGGGCGCAGTTGCTACACAGACCTGTGAATTCGATATGATGGCCAAGTATTTGATAATGGCAGGCCTGAGCCGCTATTTCATTGATCCCCTCTTGTACTGGCATCTTGATGTCATCTACCTTGCCGCATTCCATGCAACGAACATGATAATGAGGTGTTACGGTTGCATCAAAACGTTTCTGGGTGCCCCCTACCTCCAGTTTAAGGATCATGCCGGTCTCTGCCATCAGCTCAAGATTTCTATAAACAGTACCAAGGCCTATGCGAGGAAGGCGTTTGCGTACCATATCATAGACTTCATTGGCTGTTGGGTGTGAGGTAACCTTTAAAAGTTCTTCAAGGATAATCTGGCGTTGGGTGGTGAGGCGCATGGAGGTAAGTTCTTGCATGGTAGTACCTGTTTCTGGTGAAAGTGTAGATGAGAGGACTTGTTATCTGGTAACATATCTCAAAACAGAGAGGAAGGCAATGGGAAACGAGGATTTTCCCTCTGATTGTTCAGTATGTATGTGCGGTTGAGATTCGTTGTCTGTCACGATACTCTTTTAACTGAGAAAAGGATTAAAATAACCCAGGCGTAGGGCTGGAAACCGTTTCTGTAATTGGAGTAACCATGAGCGCATACCTAGTGGTTTGTCAGTGGGATGGAAGTCAAGGGTTTGCAGGTACCATTCAGGATCCATATTCAGATTGCGTAACTGAATCAAGTCGGGACGACAGGTTTCAAGCAGTTGGGTAAGAGCTTCAAATTCTTCCCTGGAGTCAGTGACTCCAGGCTGGATAAAATAGTTGAGGGATACAAAGCGATTGGCTTCTTTCATGATTTTGATCGATTCCTTGACATCGGTAAGGGTGAAGCCAAGAGGTCGGTAGTATCGACTGTGAAACAAGTCCTGTGCTGAATTCAGACTGACACGCAGGCTGTCCAGACCAGCCCGGGCGAGGATCTCGACCGCTTGAGGCAGACTGGCATTCGAGTTGAGGTTGATGGTCCCTCGCTCGGTTTTTTTGCGGATAAGGTGAATAGCCTCCTCGATAACCTGGGCTTGAAGCAGGGGCTCACCTTCACATCCTTGACCAAAGCTGACGATGGCATGTTCGGCCTTTTGCAGATGGGGAATGGCCACACCCACGATTTCCTGGGCAGTGGGGACAAAGCGGATGCGATCCTGGGTTGCCGAGCAGGAACCGGCAGGTTGTAGGGAAATACAGCCGACACATCGTGCATTGCAGACAGGGGAGGTGGGGAGTGGGGCCTCCCATCGGCCAAGGAAATAATTGCGTGCCGCTGGGCATCCGTAGGTCAGGCAGCATTTCCCTAAATGTTGTACCAGCCTGTTGTTGCTGTTTTCTTTCAGCTTTTTCCTGGTCTTTCTGGTTATGGCTGCCTGGTCAAATTGACAGGCATCCTGCCGTTTGTCAGGGTCACTGCGAAAAGCGGTTACCCAAAAACGATCTTGGTGCCAACCTACTGCGGTATAAGCAAAAAGGGGCAGGCGTGGGGCCTTGCCGGCCTGTGTTTGATAGGCGCTGTTCAGGATAGCTGTGTGCGCCGGAGACATGAAGGCGGCGACCGCCTGAATGGCCTCTCCCGGTATATATGGATTTTCTTCCAGCAGGAGAGGATCACCCGTAGCCATGTCATAACCCACGGGTAAGCGGCCGGGCAGGACAAAGAGCTCGCTGCCATCAGGAAGAGGGATCAGATCTTCAAGGGTTGGTTGAAAAAACTGGCCGCCACTCATGCCGGCCATGTTCAAAGAAGAAAAATCAGTGATATTGCCCTGAAGGTCAGCGAAAACAAGCGAAGGAATGGTGTCTGGATGGATCACTCGGGACGTAGTGTCTTGAAGATAGAATCTGTAGCCAGGTAGATGTTCAAATCTTCCCCGTAAATATCCTGAATCGCTGAGTGATTGATGAGATCCTCTATAATAAATTGGGTGAGATAGAGGCTGATAATGTTGGGATCGGGCACCAGAGTGCGCAGCGGCGCAACTTTGAGTTGAATCTCAAATTCATCGAGACTGGCCAGTTTTTTGAGCTGATCTTCAAATGTGTCGTGTAGGCTCTGGACTGAAGTCGTCTCTACGATTCCTTTGTCGATGAGGCGTTGCACAAGTTTTCCTGCCAGTTCGTCGGCATTTTCCTTGGCCTTGTGAAGCATGAATCGCCTTTCCTGTTCTCTTTTGCGATCAATGCTGCGTATTGTTTTGTCTGTAGCGCTATTGGCACTGATATGGGCTTTTGCCATTATGGTCTCCGGTTAAACTGTCTTTATTTTCTGAAGGGACGGAGAAAAGAATTTACTGCATCCGCACTAATCTTCCAATAAAAAAACTAAAATAAAAAAACTAATATACAAAATAACAAAAAAAAAGGCTATGTTCCCTTTAAGTGTTGAAACTGCCCCAGAGAAATGGCGAGCAA